>JBJMQJ010000357.1:0-16256 GCA_045802765.1 Myxococcales bacterium | reverse complement strand
GTGCGATCCCGAGAAGGTGCTTCGACGGGCGCTGGGGCGCGCGGGTCTGGTCGAGCGCTACGAGCATTCTTGCCGCCGCTGCAAGAGCCGCGGCACACCGCACGTGAGAAGCACGAGGACGCAGCGGTGCGACGATGCCTGACGTGCAACGCGAAGCTGTGGCCCAAAGCGGTCCCGTCGCCGATGCGCTTCCACGACCTGCGGCACACGGCAGCGACGCTCATGCTGCGCGCCGGCGTCGACGCCCATCGCGTGCAGCGCATCCTGCGGCACGCGTCGGTGACGACCACGACCGGCACGTACGGTCACCTCGCGGTGGACGATCTTCGCGACGCCGTAGCGCGTATCGGACCGAAAAATCCGGCTCTGTTTGCTGGCAGTTTGCTGACGAAGGCGCCGCGAGCGCTCCCCGCGCCGGACAGCCCAAAAATTTGCCGAGTGAGAATCGCGTCTTCCAGAGTGAGCCGCGTGGGGATCGAACCCACGACCCTCGGCTTAAAAGGCCGGTGCTCTACCAGCTGAGCTAGCGGCTCGAGAGGAATGGTAGCACGGCGATGCGCGCCGCGGCGGGCAACTTGCTTGCGCACGCCGCGGCGGTCCGGTAGCACCACCGCGATGGGGACTCTGGTCAACGTCGAGGGTCGCCTCGTCCCACCCGAGCAGGCCTTCGTTCCGGTGCTGGACCGCGGGTTCCTCTACGGCGACTCGGTGTACGAAGTCGTGCGCACCTACGGCGGCCGCGTCTTCGAGCTTCGCCGGCACCTCGACCGGATGCAGCGCACGGCCTCGCGCATCGGCCTGTCGCTCCCGTCCCGCTCGCGCGTCGAGGCCGAGTTGTTCCGGACGCTCGATGCGGCGGGGAACGCGGAGTCGTACGCGCGGATCATCGTCACGCGCGGCGAAGGGCGATTCGGCCTCGCTCCGCATCTCGCCGAAGGCCTGAACCGCCTGATCTTCCTGGTGCGGCCGCTGGAGCCGCCACCGCCGGAGCAGTACGAGCGGGGCCTGCAGATGGCGGTGACGCGCATGCGCCGCAACCCGCCGCAGGCGCTCGACCCGGCGTTGAAGACGGGCAACTACTTGAACAGCGTGCTCGCGCTGCGCGAGTCGCACGCCGCCGGCGCCGACGACGCCCTGATGCTCGATCTCCACGGCCGGGTGACGGAAGCGTCCACCTCGAACGTCTTCTTCGTGAAGGGTGGCGCCGTCGTCACGCCTCCCCTCGCGCTCGGAATGCTCGAGGGCGTCACCCGCGGCCTGGTCATCGATGTCGCGCGCGGCGAGGGTCTGGCGGTGCGCGAGGAACCGCACGGCACCGAGGCGCTCGCCGGCGCGGACGAAGTGTTCGTCACCAGCTCGCTGCGCGAGGTGATGGCGGTGACCTCGCTGGTGATCCTCGACGGCGAGAAAGCCGATCGGCGCGTGGTCGCCGGGGGAAAGGCTGGTCCGATCACGCGGCGGCTCCACGCGGCGTTCCGCCGCTACGTGGAACGCACCCACGGGCGATGACCACCCGCAGGACCTTCCTCGGCTGGTTCGCCGGCGCGCTCGCGGCGTGCACCCGTGCCGTGCGCCGCGAGCCAACCGCGCCCCCGACCCCGACCCCGACCCCGACCCCGACCCCGACCCCGACCCCGACCCCGACCCCGACCCCGACCCCGACCCCGACCCCGACCGATGCCGCGCAGGCGGGGGTGGTTCAGGCCACCGACACCGCTTCGAACCTGTTCGCCGGCGCGCCCGCCGCCGACGATCCCCTGGAGCTCCTCTACTCCCGCCGTCTTTCCTTCGAGGAAGGCCAGCCGCTCGTCACCGTGCGCATCGCCGAAGGCCGCCGCGAGATGTCCATCTCCCCTCGCGGTCCGCTCACCGTGCGGGCCCGCGCCGCCGACGGCACCGCTCCCGATCTGCCGCTCGAAGGACCCGATGGACCCTGGAAGGTGCGGCTCGCTTCCGCCCGCCCGGGCGTCGGCGCGACCTGGGTGCTGCTCGAGGAGCTGCGTTTCTCGGACAAGCCGGGCCTCGAGAGAGCGCGCGCCGGGTGGGCCTCTCGCGGAATCGCCACGCGCGCGACGACGGTCGGGCAGGTGTACGGCATCGCTGGCCACGTGGTCGATACGCGCCGCCACGCGCTCCTCGCCGAGGGCGATGCGACCGAGTCCGGCGCGCGCGCGCAAGCGGACGGCATCGCGGCGCGCTTTCCGGCCGTCCATCCCCAGCTGTTCCGCGAGCTGGCCTCGCGCCCCTCCGGACGCATCGAGCTGCTCGACGCGTCCGGGGCCCTCCGCGCCGCCGCCGAGTCCGCGCTCGAGATGCGCGCCGCGCAGGGGCTTTCGCTCTCCGACGTGGAGTTCGGGATGGGGTACTCGTTCCACGGCTTCGAGACGCGCTCCTATCCCGGCCGCGTGTACGCGACGGTCGATCCGCGCGGGCTTCTCGCGCTGGTCGCGGCGGTCCCGATGGAGCGGCTGGTCAAGGGCGTCGTGCCGAGCGAGATCTTCGCCACCGCCCACGCCGAGGCGCTCAAGGCGCAGGCGGTGACGGCGCGCGGCGAAGTCCTCGCCAAGGTCGGCGCCCGCCACCTGGGCGACCCGTACCTCCTCTGCGCCGAGCAGCACTGCCAGGTCTACAAGGGCAAGGGCGCGGAGACGCGCGCCACCGACGCGGCGGTCGATGCGACCCGGGGAGAAGCGCTCTTCGCGCGCGTCGCGGGCGAACCTTTTGGAGAAGGCCCCGGCGAAGTGAGCCGCCTGGTCGATTCGGTCTACTCGGCCGTCTGCGGTGGATTCACCGAGGACAACGACGCGGTCTGGGGCGGTCCGGCCGACCCGTCCTTGCGCGGGCGGCCCGACTTCGACCCGGATGCGCCGGAAATGGCGCCGTTCGCCGCCGGCATCGGAGCCGCGCTGGTGTCTCGATTCGTCCGCTTGCCGACCGTCCCGAGCTATTGCGGGCTGGTCGCCCCGACGGCGAAGATGCGCTGGCGTCGGAGCTTCCGGCAGGACGAGGTGGATGCCCTCTGCGCCGCGCTCTCCGTCGGGCGGGTGCGCTCGCTGACGGTCGAAGGACGCGGAGTCTCCGGCCGGGCGCGGGCCCTGCTGATCGAGGGGACCGCCGGAACGGCGCGGGTCGGCGGCGAGCTCGCCATCCGGCAGCTGTTCCGGAACCTCGAAAGCGGGATGTTCGTCGTGGAACGCGCCGGGTCCGACTGGGTGTTCGTCGGAGGCGGTTGGGGCCACGGCAGCGGGATGTGCCAGACGGGCGCCATCGGCCGGGCCCAGCGAGGGTGGGGCTACCAGGACATCCTCGGCTGGTACTACTCCGGGGCCCGATCGGAGAAAATCTACTGAGGTCGCGCACTTGCATGACATGCCGGCGGGCGGCCGCCGCAGGAAGGACCGGGCGCCGCCGGAGGTTCTCCGGAACGTGCGCGCGGCGCCCTCCTCGAAGTCGCATGGCGCTCGCTCGGCGGGACGGAGGGCGGCAGGCGCGGGTGCCGGCCGTCGACATCCGGCCCGCGGCCAATCTTTCGGCCGCCCCGCCGGGGGTTACAATGGCGGACGGATGTCCCCGCTGCCGCACAGGCCGGTCCGGCGGCGCAGCCGGCTGACGATCGCGCTCGCGGTCTCGCTGGGGTTGCATCTGCTGCTCCTGCCCTGGATCGCGAGGGACGCCGTGTTCCATGTCCCCGCCCAGATGCGCCGCACGGCGGTCGGGCTGATCGCCACGCCTCGCGACCAGGTGCAGCACGCGCAGCGCGGGCCGCCCAGCGCCTCGCCCTCCGCGGGAAGGTCCTCGCCGGACCTGACTCCGCAGCTGCCCCCCGCGCTCGAGCAGGAGAAGGTGAAGCGCCCGGACAAGATGGAAGGTCAGGTCGTCGCGCTGGGCGAGCCGAAGGACGAGCGGCCCCCGGACAAGCCGACCAAGTACCTCAGCGAGCACGACAGCCGGGTGGTCAAGGAGACGCGCGCGAAGGAGACCTCGCCGTTCTTCAAGAACGCGCTCTCCAAGGTGCAGCGGGAGGGAAAGAACGACGCGGCGAAGCCGAAGCAGGAGGCGGCCGCGCCGAGCGCCGTTCAGACAGGGCAGAACGGCGGCGTGAAGCCGCAGCCGGATCGCAGCATCGCCAAGGCGGAGGCGCCCAAACAGGACCAGGTCCAGGGGCTGCATCTCGAGAAGGCCCCCGACGGCAGGGTCAGCGATCGCTCCGGGCGCGAGGCGCTGTCCGGCAACGGGCGCGCGGTCGCGATGGCGGACCCCAGCGCGCAGCGCTCGCCGGCGCAGCAGGGCCCGGAGGGAACGCCGGGCTTCTCCCCGGGGTCGCCCGGGAAGCGCGGCCCGCTCACGCTTACTCTCGATCGTCCTGGCGAGGCGCTGGGCCCCGTCGCCGGCGGCCCGATGAGCGACGACCTGCGCGGCGTGGAGGAAGGTGACGAGACGCTGCTGAACAGCCGCAGCTTCCGTTACGCCGGGTTCATCAATCGCGTGAAGGAGACGGTCGGGCGGATCTGGACGACGCAAGTGGAGGACGAGACCTCCAAGCGCGACCCGAGTGGCTCCATCTACCTGTGGAAGGATCGGCGCACGGTGGTCGAGTTCACCATCGACAAGCAAGGCGAGCTGAAGGACGTGCACGTGACTGTTTCTTCGGGCGTCGACTACCTCGATCACGTCGCGCTCGACGCCTTCCGCCGCGCCGAGCGGTTCCCCAATCCGCCTCCCGGCCTGTTCAGTCCCGACGGGACCGCGACCATGGGCTTCGGATTCGTGCTCGGTCTGGCGCGTGGCTTCCGCATGCGGATGGGCCCCGCCTACCTCCCGAATTCGCCGGGGCAGCGCGGCTACTGAGACCAGGCAAGCGACCAGGCGCTCGTCCGCCGCGATGGTGGAAATGCCCGCGGTGCGCCCGGCGGTTGAAGAAGCCGTGCTGCCAAGCCATCGAACCATCGTAAAGGAGGTCACCATGCGGAAGTTCCTCACCTCGGTCCCTGTCGTAGCGATCCTCGCCGCCTGCGCCACGCCGGGCGCGCGGACGGCGGTCGGCGCCGCCGGCGGCGCGGGCGTCGGCGCCGGAGTGGGCGCCGTCGCCGGCGGTTGGAAGGGCGCCGCGATCGGGGCGGCCATCGGCGGCATCGCCGGCGGCGCCGTCGGGAACTACCTGGACAAGCAGGCCCAGGAGCTGAAGGAAGTGGCCGAGAACACCAAGCGTACGGAAGACGGCATCCTGGTGGACTTGAAGTCCAAGCTGCTCTTCAACAGCGACAGCGCGGTGCTCAAGCCGGAAGCCGTGGATCAGATCGCCAAGCTGGGCGACATCCTGGCGAAGTACCCGGAGGATCGCATCCGCATCCAGGGCCACACCGACTCGACCGGCTCGGTGGCGCACAACGAGGAGCTGTCGATGCGCCGCGCGCAGTCGGTGCGCCAGGTGCTGCTCAGCCGCGGCGTCAAGCCCCAGCAGATGCTCGTCGAGGGCATCGGCGAGGCGCGTCCCATCGCCGACAACCGGACCGCCGCGGGCCGCTCCCAGAACCGCCGCGTCGAGCTGCACATCGACATCCCGCAAGACAACTCCTAGCCACCAGGGACCAAACAATCACACCACGGAGCACAGGGAGAACACGGAGGAATCAATCTCGGTGGGCTCCGTGCTCTCCGTCGTGAAATTTGTTGGCTTGAAAGTCAGGCGCGTTCGAGTTGGTCTGCGGCGGCGTGGCGGGCTTCGCGCGCGGTGCGGTTCAAGACCAAAGCCATGACGGTGATGAGGGCGGTCCAGAAGGCCCAGGTGGAGAGCCAGCCGCGGTCGATCAGCGCGCCGGCGATCGCCGGGGCGACGATCTGGGCGACGGACATCAACGACTGGTTGAGACCCAGCACCGCGCCCTGCTCGCCGCGGCCCACTTGCTGGGTGATGAGGCTCGTCAGCGCGGGCCGGATGAGCCCGTTGCCGAGCGAGGCAAAGGTCGCCGCTAGAAGCAGCGTCGGAACCACGTGGCTCACCCCGAGGACGGCGTAGCCGACCGCGGCGGCGGCGAAGCCGAAGGTGACCAGACGCACTTCGCCGAAGAGCCGCACCGGCCAGCCCGATCGCAGCGACCCCTGCACCACGATCCCGAGCAGCCCCGAATAAGTGAAGACGTAGCCGACCTGCTTGGGGCCGAACGGCAATCCATGCCAGGAGAAGCGGCGCTCGGCGAACAGCGCGAAGCCGCCGGTGAACGACGCGAAAGCGAAGGTGAAGAGGAAGAACTCCCAGAGCAGCCCCCCGAGCACCGGGCGGCGGAAGTACTGCGCATAGGCGCCCCAATCGAGAATGCGCAGGCGTTTGCCGCCGGGCGCCGCCGGCGCTTCCTCCTCCTGGAGCGGCGCGATGGGCGCGGCGGGCTGTTCGCCCTCGGGCCGCGGCGGCACCGAGGGGAGCAGGAAGGTAGTTCCCAGGATGCTGGTCAGCGAGAGCGCGGCCGCGCACAGGATCGGCACGTGGAAGCCGTAGTGCGCGGACAAGTAGCCGGAAACGCCCGGCCCGACGAGAAATCCGATGCCGAAGGCGATGCCGATGACCGCGAACGAGCGGGCGCGCTCCTTCGGCGCCGTGACGTCTGCGATGTATGCCTGCGCGATGGAGAGGTTGCCGGCGGTGAGCCCGTCGATCACCCGCGAGGCGAAGACCATCCACAGCGAGTTCGCCGCGGCGAGCATGAGGAACCCGAGGAAGGTCCCCACCTGCGACACGATGAGGACCGGCTTGCGCCCGAGTCGATCGGAGAGCGAGCCGAGCGCCGGTCCGGCGACCAGCTGGCAGATCGCGTACGTCGAGACGAGCAGGCCGACCACGGCGGGGCTGGCGCCGAAATGCTCCGCGTAGAAGGGCAGGACGGGCAGCATGATCGTGAGGCCGAGGATGTCGACCACCACGACGAGGAAGATCGGCAGGAGCGGAGAGCGTCGCATCGCCACGCGTCCTCTAGCACGCCACGACGCATCTGGTGACGTTCCAGCCGCGAAAAAGCATGGCGCCGCAGAGCACGGCGGCGACTAGCGCGCGAACGGATCGCGCAGCGGCGGGGAAGAGGCGAGATCGAGCAGCGCCTCGATGAGCACGTGCGCTCCGCGGTGCAGGTCGGCGACGGGGATCTGCTCGTCGCTGTCGTGCCCCGGATACGGTTTGCCGGGGAACCACATGCCGAAGGCGATCGATCTCGGCAGCCGCTTCGCGTAGGTGCCCCCGCCGGAGATGGCGGGCGGCGCGTCCTCGCCGGTCCCGCGGCGGTACGCCGCCATCAGGCGCCGCACGATCTTCGCGTCCGGGTCGAAGGCGAGCGGCTCGTCGTCGAAATACCCTCCGGCGCGCAGCGCGGCGCCTCGCCGGGCGGCGAAGTCCGCAACGAGCGCAAACAGGCCCTCGCGCGCCTGCGGACCGGTGGTCGGCGGCGGCCGCCGCAGGTTGATGACGAGCGTCAGCTTTCCTTCCTCCGCGGGCGCGAGCCCAGCGTGCGTCCCGAGCGTCGCCACGTTCACCGCGTACCCGCCCCAGCGATTCTGCGGCAGGCCGAGCGAGGCGCCGTGCAAGTCCCGACCGGCGAGCCTGGCAAAGGCGAGCAGATCGTCCGCACCGCCCGCGGGAAGCTCGCCCTCCAGGATCCGCGCCAGCGCCACCAGCGCATTGCGCCCCCCTGCCAGGTTCACGCCCGCGTGCGCTGCGCGTCCGTGCACGAGCACTTCCAGCTCCGCGCCGCGCGCCGCGATCTCCAGGCGGGTCCCGGCAGGCGGCGTCTTGCCCACGAGGCGCGCGATCAGCTCCCTCCACGCCGGCTCGCCCTCGCGCCAGCGAAGCACGAGGCGCGCGCGATCGGGCACGATGCTGGGAGCGAGCCCCGCATCGACCGCGGCGACCGTCCAAGCCTTCCCCGGCTCGCGCTCGGCGGGGTCCGCGCTGACCGTCAGCCCGTCCCAGGCCTTCTCGCCCACGACGACCGGGAACTCGGAGTCGAGCACCAGGCTCAGGTCGGGCGGCGCATGCGTTGCGAGATATCGCTTCACGTCGCTGCTGCCGCTCTCCTCGTCGCTCCCGACCAGGAGGCGCACGGTGTGGGTCCGCGGAGGCGCGGCCTCCTTCAGCGCCGCCATGACGAGAAGCGCCTGCACCATCGGTCCCTTGTCGTCCGCCGCGCCGCGGCCCCACACGCGGCCGTCGCGCACGACGCCCGCGAAGGGCGGGACGGTCCAGGCCTTCTCGTCGACGGGCTGCACGTCGCCATGGACCATGAGCCCGAGCACGGGCGCTCCGGGCGGTCCCGGCAGCTCGATCTCCGTCACGGCGTCGGCGTCGCGCGCGGTGAGCCCGAGCGCGCCGGCAGTGCGCAGCAGCCAATCCTTCTGGGCGGCGTGCGCGGCGTCGTTGCCGGCGACGGTGGCGAAGCGGATCGCCTCGACGAGCATCCCCGCCGCACGAGAGGCAAGATCTGCATCGTACCGTTCGTGCGCGGCGGCGGCGGCGGCGAGGAGCAGCGCGACCGTCATCGCCGGTCGCCCGCGAGCCAGCCCAGCAGGGCGGCCGCTCCGAGCAGCGGGAAGGCGACATAGACCGACCTGCCCGCCTGCTGCTCCGGTCCGCCCACGCGGCTCAGCACGAGCAGGAACGCGGCAAGCATCAGCGCGATGCCCAGCGCCGCCGTGAACAGACCCCTCCAACGCGGCCAGGCTTTGTGCAGGAACCGTTCGGAGAGCGCGATTCCGACCGGAGCCCCGATCAGCGCGCCGAGCGCAATGCCGACGCCGAC
Source organism: Myxococcales bacterium (assembly GCA_045802765.1). Taxonomy (GTDB): domain Bacteria; phylum Myxococcota; class Myxococcia; order Myxococcales; family 40CM-4-68-19; genus VBKO01. Next base: position 7,476 of record JBJMQJ010000357.1, on the reverse strand, counting down.
CCCGCGGCGCGGATCGCCGCGCGCGGTTGCCAATGCGCCCGCGTAACCGAGCAACCCGGCGCAGACCCACAACAACGCCGAGGAGAGCGCCAACGCGGAGAACAGCCGCCCTGCGCCGATGCCGCGGCGGCGCCCCAGCCACCAGCACGCGGCGAGCACGGCGACGAACAGCACCCATAGCGCAAGGACGCGCGTCACCCGCGCCTCAGATGCATTTCCCACAGGCCCGCTTCGGGCTCGCGGGTGAGGAGCACCTCGTGCCCCAGCTCCTCGGCATTGCGGCGGATGTCCGGCACGGCCGGCCGATGATCGAGCAGCACCAGGAGCTCCTCGCCGCGCCGCATCTTCTCCAGCGCGTACTTCGTCCTCGCCCAGGTCAGGGGGCAGAGAAGGCCCCGCAGATCTAGGCGCTCCACTCAGCGCTCCTCGGCCGCCAGCAGCTCCTTGTATTGCGCGGCGGAGAGCAGCTGGGGAACCTCGTCGGGCTGCGAGATCTCGATCTCGATCATCCAGCCCTTCTCGTGCGGGCTCTCGTTCACCCCCTCCGGCGCGTCGACCAGCTCCTGGTTCACCTTGGTGACCTTCCCGGTGAGCGGCGCGAACAGCTCGCTCACCGCCTTGGTGCTCTCCACCACGCCGAAGGGTTGGCCGCGCTTGATGTCGGCGCCGACCTCCGGCAGCTCGAGGTAGACGACGTCGCCGAGCTGGTCCTTGGCGAACTCGGTGATGCCGATGACGGCGCTGTTGCCGTCGATCCGGCTCCACTCGTGCTCCTTGGTGTACTTGAGACTTTCCGGATAGTCGGCCATTTGCTTGGACCTCTCTAGCTCTTTGTCACGGGAGCGGTCTTCTTGCTGACGAACGGCATCTTGACCGCCTCGGCGGGGAAGGCGTGCTCGCGGATCTCCACTTCGAAGCAGGTGCCGACGGCGCTCATCTCCACGGGGACGTACGCGAGCCCGATCGGCTGCTGCAGGCTGGGGCTCATCGTGCCGCTGGTCACCTCGCCGACGTGCTTCTCCACTCCCGGGGGCCGCACGGGATAGCCATGCCGGGCGATGTGGCGCTTGGCGGTCATCTTGAAGCCGACCAGCTTGCGCTCGAGCCCCCGCGCCTTCTGTTCGCGCAGGGCGTCCGCTCCGATGAAGCCGCCCGGCTTCTGGAGCTTGACGATCCACTCCAGCCCGGCCTCGAGCGGCGTGTGCTGCTCGTCCAGGTCGTTCCCATGCAGGCGATACCCCGCTTCCAGGCGCAGCGTGTCCCGCGCGCCCAGGCCGCACGGCACCGCGCCTTCCTGGAGCAGGCCGTCCCAGATGCGCCGCGCGCCGTCCGCGGGGCAGAAGACTTCGAACCCGTCCTCTCCGGTGTAGCCGGTGCGCGCGATCAGGCAGCCGCGCACACCCGCCACCGTCCCCTCGCGGAAGTGGTAGTAGGGCACGTCGAGCACTGGTCCGCTGGACAGCTTCGCCACCAGCTCGGGCGCGCGCGGGCCCTGCACCGCGATTTGCCCCCAGTCGTCGCTCTGCTGCTCGAGCTTGACGCCTTCTCCGGCGTGGGTTCGCATCCACTCGAAGTCCTTCTCGCGCCCGGTCGCGTTCACGCACACGAGCAGCCGCCGCGCGGAGAAGCGGTACACGATCACGTCGTCGATCACCCCGCCTCTCTCGTTGCACACGGCGGCGTACTGGGCCTGGCCGTCCTTGCAGCTCGCCAGGTCGTTGGTGACCAGCCGCTGCGCAGCCTCGAGCGCGCGCGGGCCTTCGAGCACGATCTCGCCCATGTGGCTGACGTCGAAGATTCCGGCCCGCTCGCGGACGGCGAGGTGCTCGTCCACCAGTCCCCGGTACTGCACGGGCATGTCGAACCCGGCGAACTCGATCATCCTGGCTCCCGCGGCCAGGTGCGCTTCGTAGAGGGGAGTGCGCTTCGCCACGGGCGGGTCTCCGGAGGGGGGCCGAAGGTAGCGGGCGGACAAAGTCGGCGCAAGGCCTCGCCGCGGCTCGAAGGGGGTAGGACCCTGTGCGGAGCGAGGATCCTCGTCGCCTGCGCGGCGTCTCTGTAGAATGACAGGATGCGAGCCCCGATCGTCTTTCCCATCCGCGTGGCCGCGGGCGCCACCGTGGTGCAGACCACGACGCGCGAGGTGAGCGCGGACGGTGTGTTCGTCTGCTCGTTGCGCCCGCCGAAGCCGGGTTCGCAGGTGGCGCTCAAGCTGTATCTACCCGGCTCTCCGCAGGCCGAGGAGGCGACGGCGGTCGTCCGCGAGTGGCGCTCGGCGCCCGAGGGTGGGTACTGGGCGGAGTTCGTCGAGCCCTCGCAGCCCTTGCGCGAGCGCATCGCCAGCTTGCTGCAGCGGCGGGAGCGCGCCGCCGCATCCGGGCCGCCCACCCCCACCGGGGGCGGCATGTCGCTCGCGCGCAAGCCGCTCGACGACCCGCGCCGCGCCTTTCCCCGCGTGGAGACGCGCTTCGGCGTGCGCTTCGGCAACGTGCAGGATTTCGTCCTCGAATACGCCGCGAACATCAGCGCTGGAGGCGTGTTCGTCCAGACGGAGAACCCGCCCGAGCTGCACTCGGTGGTGACGGTCACCATGGAGCTGCCCGACGGCGGCGAGCCGGTCGAGGCAAAGGGGGTCGTCGTGCACCGCGTCTCCCCGCAGGACGCGAAGGTGCGCAAGACGCCTCCCGGCGCGGGCGTTCAGTTCGTCGACGCCAGCGACGAGTTCCGCGAGCGGATCGACCGGGCCATCGAGTTCATCCTGCGCCGCGGATAGGGACGCGCCCGCTCAAGCCCGGCGCGGGACCGCCGACTGAATGGGAGTGACCAGCCGTCCATACGTCGTGCCCGTGCGATTCACCGTCGGGGCACAGATCCTCCAGGCGACCACCGGCGCGCTGGGCGTGGACTGCGCCTTCGTGCGCTGCCTCGTTCCGCCTCGCCCCGGCGAGCGCATCGCGCTGCGGTTCTACCTCGCCGGCGATCACCCCGTGCAGGTCACGGCGACGGTTCGGCCTCGCACGGGCCGGGAAACGGGGACGGGGTTCTGGGCGGACTTCGTCCCCGAGAAGTCGGCGCACTTGCGCATCGCGCGCGCGCTGGGGATCGTCGAGGAGAGCTCCCGGCCGATGGACCGCCGCGCGACCCCGCGATTCGCGGCGCGCTTCGCCGTGCGTTTCGGCAGCGTGGACGAGTTCCGGCGCGAGTACGCCACCAACATCAGCGCCGGTGGGTTGTTCATCCGCACCGAAGAGCCCCCTGCGATGGATACGGTGGTCGACGTCGTTCTCGAAATCCCCGGCGGCGAGCCCATCCAAGGCAAGGGGCTCGTCGTGCACCGGGTCGGCTCCGAGGAGGCCGTCCGCCGCCAGGTCGATCCTGGCATCGGCGTGCAGTTCGTCCACGGCGACGATCGCTTCCGCGAGCGCATCGATCAGTTCGTCGCCGCGCTCTCGGCGCGCGGCAACGGCTAGCAGGTCAGCGCAGGGCGCGCGAAGGAAGCGCGCCGAGGCTGCTCAGGTGAGCACGCGCGCGCCGGCGACTCCCACGTCGACTACCTCCGGGCGTCCGGGGACTCCGCGAGCCTGGGCCGCCTCGCGCATCGCGCGGGCCACGTCGTGCGCCTCGCCCGGAGCGCACAGCGCCAACACCGTCGTCCCGGCCCCGGAGAGCGCGGCTCCGGCGGCGCCCGCCTCGCGCGCCGCGGCGAGCAACGACGGCAACCAGGGCAGGAGCGTCGCCCGCGCGGGTTGGTGCAGGCGATCGTTCATCGCCTCGCCCAGCAACTCGAGCCGGCCGGCCTGGAGCGCGGCGACGAGCAGCGCGGCGCGACCGAGGTTGTAGACGGCGTCGCCCAGCTTGACCGTCTGGGGGAGCACGGCGCGGGCTGCGGTCGTCGCCAGCTCCTCGTCGGGGATGAAGAGCGCGGCGCGGACCGGCGCTCCGAGCGGGACCGGGCAGGAGACGACCTTGCCGGACCCGTCGAGGACCGCCACCTGCGCGCCGCCGCGCAGCGAGGGGACCACGTTGTCCGGATGTCCCTCGAGGCGCACGGCGACGGCGAGCGCGCGCTCCTCGCCGATCGATCCGTCCAGCAACCGGTCCGCCAGAAGCGCACCCGCCAGTGCGGCGGCCGCCGAGGATCCCAGGCCGCGGCGGAGCGGGATCGACGAATGCACCTCGAGCTGCGCGCGCAGCTCGCGGGGGCCGCGCCCGGCGGCTTCCGCGGCCAGGTGCGCCGCCTGGATCAATCGATTCGACGCGTCGCGCGCCAGCCGTCCTTCGCCCTCGCCAGAGATGCGCGCGATGCGCAGCTCGGCGCCGCCGGGCGTGACTCGCACCAGCAGATGTGGTCCTCCGAGCGCGATGCCCACCGCGTCGAAGCCCGAGCCGAGGTTCGAGGTGGAGCACGGCACCGCCACGCTGAACGCGCTCACCGCAGCGCCTCCTCGATCGACGCGGCCGGCATCGGCTCGGGCAGCGGGGGCGCCTGCGCGATGGCCGCCTGTGGATCCTTGAGGCCGTGTCCGGTGAGCACCGCGACCAGGCGCTGGCCGGCGAACCGCCCGGGGCGCTCGCGCGCGAGCCGCAACAGACCCGCCACCGGCGCCGCGCTGGCCGGCTCGCAGAACACGCCCGCCTCGGCCGCGAGCCTCTGGTACGCGGCGACGATCTCCTCGTCGCGCACCGCCACGAATTGCCCGCCCGACTCGCGCTGGGCCTGCACGGCCAGCGTCCAGCTCGCCGGGTTGCCGATGCGGATGGCGGTGGCGAGCGTCTCGGGATGCTCGACGGGCGCCCCGGAGACGAGCGGCGCCGCGCCCGCGGCCTGGATCCCGTAGATGGGCAGGTGCGTGCCGAGCTCGACGAACCCGCGCCAGTAGGCGCTGATGTTCCCGGCATTGCCGACCGGCAGCGCGAGCCCCGACGGGGCGCCTCCCAAGGCTTCGACGATCTCGAACGCCGCCGTCTTCTGGCCTTCCAGGCGGTGCGGGTTGACGCTGTTGAGCAACGCGACCCCGCCGCGCGCCGCCAGCGCGCGGACGGCGGACAGGGCGGCGTCGAAGTTGCCCCGCAGCACGACGATGCGCGCTCCGTGCGCGACTGCCTGCGCCAGCTTTCCCAGCGCGACCTTGCCTTCGGGGACGACGACGCGGCAGGTGATTCCGGCGGCGGCGCAATAGGCGGCGGCCGAGGCGGAGGTGTTCCCGGTCGAGGCGCAGACGGCAAGCTTCGCGCCCGCCTCGGCGGCCTTGGCGACCGCCACCACCATGCCGCGGTCCTTGAAGGATCCGGTCGGATTCTGCCCTTCCACCTTGAGCCACAGCTCCGCGCACCCGACGTCGCGCGCCAGGGTCGGCGCCGCGACGAGCGGCGTGTCTCCTTCGCCAAGCGTGAGCGCCGGAGTCCGGGGAGTGACCGGCAGCCGGTCGCGCCAGCGGACGAGCACGCCGGCGCGGATCACGTGCGCGCCTCTTCGACGCGGATGCGGGCGCGCACGGCGCGCGTGCAGGGCAGACGCGAGAGCTCCGCCTCGGCCTGGGCGAACGCCGCCTCCTCCGCGGCATAGGTGAGCAGCACCACGTCCGCAGGTCCGGTCCCGGGCTCGCGCTGGATCACGCTGGCGAGGCCGATTCCATGATCGGCGAGGACGCGCGTGATCTGGGCGAAGACTCCGGGAACGTCGTCGACCGCCAGCCGCAGGTAGCACCGCGTGCGCACCTCGCCCATCGCGAGCAGCTCCGCGCCCACGGCGGACGGGCGGAGCGGCTCCACCGGATCGCCCAAGGCCAGGCGGCGCGCGACGTGCGTCACGTCGGCCAGCACCGCGCTCGCGGTGGCGTCGCCTCCCGCCCCCAGGCCGCCGAAGAGGACCGGTCCGCTGAGGTCGCCGACCACGTGGACGGCGTTGCGCGGGCCGTCGACGCGCGCCAGCGGATGCTCGGCGGAGAGGAAGGTGGGGTGCACGCGCGCCTCGACCTTGCCGTCTGTGCGGCGCGCGGTGGCGAGGAGCTTCAGGGCGTAGCCCATCTCCCGGCCATAGGCGAGGTCCTGTGGATCCAGGCCGCGCACGCCTTGGCGGAAGATCTGCGCCGGCGTGCAGGCGAGACCGAAGGCGATACGAACCAGGATGGCCAGCTTGTCGGCGGCGTCGATCGCGTCCACGTCATCGCCCGGGTCGGCCTCGGCGTAACCGAGCTTCTGCGCCTGCGCGAGCGCCGCGTCGAAGGTCTCGCCGCTCGCCATGCGGGTGAGGATGTAGTTCGTGGTGCCGTTGATGATGGCGCGCAGCTCCAGCACCCGGTTCGCCGCCAGGTCGTCGGTGAGCGGCGCGATCAGCGGGATGCCGCCGCCGACCGCCGCCTCGAAACGCAGCTCCACCCCGCGCTGCGCCGCGAGCTGCGCGAGCTGGGGCCCGTGCCAGGCGATCACGCGTTTGTTGGCCGTGACCACCGGCTTCTTGCGCTGCAGGGCCTCCGCGATCAGCGCGCGGGCGGGCTCCTCGCCTCCCATGACCTCGATGACCAGGTCGACGTCGTCGGCCTGGACGACCGATCGCGGATCGCCCGTCAGTACGGCGGGTTCGACCCCGCGCTCCCGCGACAGGTCGCGGACGGCGGCGCGCTGCAGGACCAGAGGCGTCCCCGCGGCGCGCGAGAGCACGTCACGGCGCTCGGTGAGAGCGCGCGCCACGGCGCGCCCGACGGTGCCGACGCCCAACAGGCCGATGCGGACGGGCTTCACCGGATCACTGTACCCCAGCGGGCGCGTACCGGAGGGGCCACTTGCGGGTTTGCGCGTGCGGCTCTAGACCTGTGCCACGCCGATGGACCCCATCGAAGAGACGCCGATCTCGCGCAAGCTCGGCATCAAGGAGGGGAGGCGTGTCCTCTTGATGGACCCGCCTGTCGGGTTCGCGCGGCGGCTCGACCCTCTGCCCCCGGGCGCCTCGGTGGCGACCAAGGCGGTCAGCCCGATGGACGTGGTGGTCCTCTTCGCCTCGTCGCGCGCCGTCCTCGGCGAGCTCTTCCCGCGCGCCAAGCACACGCTGGCGCCGCGCGGGCACATCTGGGCCGCGTGGCCGCGCAAGTCGAGCGGGTTCTTCACCGATCTCTCGCAAGAGCTGGTGCGCTCGGTCGGCCTGGCCGCGGGGATGACCGACGACAAGATCCTCTCGCTCGACGAGATCTGGGCGGCGCTGCGCTTCGTGGAAAAGGATCGGGATCGGCTGCCGCTGCCCCGTTCGGCGCAGATCTCGCTCCCCGAGATGTGATCCCGTATTCCCGCAGGTTGCCGTGGCCTTCGGACGAGAACGCGATTTCGCGCGCGCTGCGCGATCGCCGCGAGCCGTACGTCGATCTCACGGAATCGAATCCCACCCGCGCCGGGCTGCCGCCAGCCGCGCAGCTCGGGGCGCTTTCGGACCCGCGAGCCCTGAGGTACGAGCCGCACCCCAAGGGGCTCCTCGCCGCGCGGGAG
>JBJMQJ010000356.1:0-11349 GCA_045802765.1 Myxococcales bacterium | reverse complement strand
TGGCCGTGCACCGGCGCCCACTCGACGAAGTCGCCGGCCTCGATCATCGCGTCGAACCGGGCGTCGTCGACGAAGTGGTAGTCGACGGCTTCGCGCTCGCCCGGCCGCGGCGCGCGGGTGGTGTAGCTGACCGAGAAGATGGCGCCCGGATGCGCGGCCACGAGCCGGCGCGCCAGCGTCGTCTTCCCCGTGCCGGACGGCGCGCTCAGGATGAGGAGGGTGGCGCTCATTCCACGTTGGCGATCTGCTCGCGGACGCGCTCGAGCTCGGCCTTGAGCTCCACCACCTGGGCGGCGATGCCCGCCTGCTGCGACTTGGACCCGATGGTGTTGACCTCGCGGTTCACCTCCTGGACGAGGAACTCCAGCCGCCGCCCGGCGGGCGCATCGGCGCCGAGGAGAGCGCGCAGCTGCGCGAGGTGGCTGGCGAGGCGCGTGAGCTCTTCGGCCACGTCGACGCGCTCGGCGAAGAAAGCCACCTCTTGCGCGAGGCGCGCCGGATCGGCGGGCACGCCGCGCGAGAGCTCGGCGACGCGCGCTGCCAGGCGCTCGCGATAGGCCTCGACCGACTGCGGCGCGGCGGCGCGGATCGCGGCTGCGCCCTTCTCCACCGCGGAAAGGCGCGCGGAGAGATCGCGGGCGAGCGCTTCTCCCTCGCGGCGGCGCATCTCCTCGAGCGCATCGAGCGCGGCCGAGAGCGCGCGCTCGAGGGCCTCCGCGGCCGGGCCCGGATCGGCGGCCGACTCGGAGAGGCCCACCACCCCTTCCAGCCCGACCAGGTCGTGGACGGTCACCTCGCCGGCGAGGCCGAGCTCCGAGCGCATCTCGCGCAGCGCTTTCGCGTACGCGGCCGCCAGCGGGAGGTCGACGCGCGGCACCGCGCCGCGGATGCTGCCCGGCGCCTCGCGCCGCACGCTCACGTCCACCACTCCGCGCGCGACGCGCGCCTTGACGATTTTCGCGAGCACCGGCTCCAGGGCGGACAGATCGCGCGGCAGGTGCACGCGCACGTCGCAGAACTTGCCGTTCACCGACCGCAGCTCGACGGCGACGGTCTCGCCGCCCGCCTGCGCCCGCCCGGCGCCGAAGCCGGTCATCGAGCGGATCACCAAGCCTCCGAGCCCGTCATCGCCGGGCAGGTTCGACTGCGCCTCGTGCCCTGTCAAGGAGACGGCCGGCCGCTGCCGCGGCTTCTTCCACCTCGGGCGACACGAGCGCGGCGAACCGCGGACCCGGGTGCGACCAGCGGGCGCCTTCCGGAGCGTGGAGCAGCGCGAGGACGGGCGCGCCACAAGCGGCGGCGAGGTGCATGGGCCCGGTATCGTTCGTCACCACCAGCGCGGCGCGGCGGAACAGCGCCGCCAGCCGGGCGAGATCGGTGGGCGGCGCGAGCGACGCGGCTCCGCCCGCGGACTCCGCCACGGCGCGCGCCAGCGACTCTTCTCCGGGACCCCAGGTCAGGAGCGAAGGGACCCCGCGCGAGCTCAACGCGCGCGCGAGACCGGCGAAGCGGACCCCGGGCCAGCGGTGGTCCGCCTTGCGCGCGCCCGGATTCAGCGCGGCGAATGCCGGCAATCCTCGAGTCACCTGCGCCGCCCAAGGGGCGTGCTCGACCCCGAGCGCAGTCTGCAACGCCGGAGCGGCGGGCGGGCTCAGCCCGAGCCCTCGCAGGAGCAACAGCTTCGCCTGCAGCTCCGGCAGGTCTCGCGGAGGGGGAGCCTCGGCGTGCGAATACAAGTGCGATGCGCCGCGCTCGGCTCCGATCACCCAGCGGCGGGACGCGACGCGCGACAGGAGCGCCGAGGTGAGCGAGAACGCGTGCCAGTGGGCCGCGTCGACGACCGCGTCGTAGCCTGCGGAGCGCAGGGCGCGGAGGAAGCGGACGAAGCGAATCGGGTGGCGGAAGGCGTCCGTCTTCTCGAACGGCACCACCCGGACGCCCGGAATTCCCTCGGCGACGGGCGCCCGGCGGCGCGCGAGCAAGAGATCGATCCGCGCGCCCGGAAGGGCGTCGCGCAGCGCGATCGCGAGCGGGACCGTCAAGAGCGCGTTTCCCACCCGGTCGTCGGGGCGCACCACCAGCACGCGCCGCAGCTCGGCGGGGTCCGGGCGTCCTCCGCCAAGGGGGAGGATGGACGCGGCGAGGCGCGCGATCGCCCGCGCCGCGAAGCCGGGCGGCGGGTCGAGCCGCGCATCGACCGTCACGCCAGCACCGCCTCGCAGTGCTCGAGCACCAGCCCGGCGGAAAGGTCCCGCAGGCAGCGGTGGTGCCCCAGCGGGCAGCGGCGCTGGCCGTGCGCGCTGCACGGAGAGCAGTCGAGGCCGAGCGCGACCGCGCGTTCTTTCCCGCCGAGCTCGTGCAGGGAAGATGCGGTCGGTCCGAAGAGCGCCACCGTCGGAACGCCCATCGCGCGCGCGGCATGCACGAGGCCGCTGTCGCCGCCGACGCAGATCGCGCTGCGGGAGAGGATTCCGAGCGCCTCGCCGATCGAGTTGCCCGTCGTGTCCACGCAGCGCGCGCCCGCGCGCGCCTGCACCGCCTCCGCGAGCGGCTTCTCGCGGGGGCCTCCGAGCAGGACGGGCGTCAGGCCGCGTTCCGCGAGGCCGTCCGCGAGCATGGCGAAGTGCGCCGCCGGCCAGATCTTCGTCTCCCATTCCGACCCGACGCAGAGGGCGGCCCAGCCCGGCGGCACGCCGCGCAGCCGCTCTTCCGCGGCGCGCATCCACTCGGGCCGGGGCACGAGGCGCATCGGCCGCGGCTCGGCGCCGAGCGCCCGCGCGAGCGCGGCCTCGCGCCTGGTGAACGATCCGGCCGGCGCGGCGACGCGCTCGGTGTAGAGCAGCGAGCCCGGAGCGCCGCGAAACCCGACCCTCTGGGGGATGCCGGCAAGCCACGCGAGGACGGCGCTGCGCGGCGAGCGGTGCGGCAGCGCCGCGGCATCGTACCTGCGCTCCCGCAGCCGGCGGGCGGTCCGCCACAGGCCCGCAGGGCCCCGGTCGTCCCCTCGCTTGTCGAACACCTCCACGCGCGCGGCGCCGGGCATCGCCAGGGCGGCGTCGCGCCCGCGCGGGGTCACGCATACCTCCACTTCGGCGAAACGCCCGGCCAGCGCGTCGACCAGGGCGGAGGTGAACACCACGTCGCCGAGGAACGCCGGCTGGACCACCAGCACGCGGCCGGCCCGCGCCATCAGGCCTCCAACGGCCTCGCCTCGTCGACCAGCATGACCGGGATGTCTTCCTCGATGCGGTAGACGAGCTTGCAGTGGTGGCAGACGATCTCGTTCTGCGCGTCGCGGAACTCGAGCTCGCCCTTGCACTTGGGGCAGGCGAGGATCTCCTTCAGCTCCTGCGCGATGGGCATCCTCCCCTGGATACCACGGCTCATCGCAACGCGTCGCGCGCCGAGCCGGGAAATCGCGACAGCTCCCACAGGCGGGCGTAGCGCGCGTACGCCTCGTACGCGCGCGCCCAGGCCATCGCCGCGCCGGCCGCGCCGTCGAGGAAACCGGCGCGCAGAAGGTACCCGCGCACGAATCTCCACAGGGGACGCAGCGCCACCTCCCAGGCGGAGGCGCGCCGCCCCTGCGCGAACAGCGCCTGCGCCGCCCGCTCGCCGTAGCGCTCCATCTTCTCGAGGCATCTCGCGAGCGATTCCCAGGTGTGGTGGAGGACGGGCGCGTCCAGCCGCGCCGTGGCCCCGTCTACCAGCAGCTTCTCGTGCACCGGCCTTGCGGGATCGTACCGGCAGCGGTCCTTCCGGAAGAGCCGCACGTGGCGGTCCGGCCAGAACCCGCCGTGGCGCAGCCAGACGCCGCGGAAGTGGTTCTTGAACGGCAACGCGTACGCGCTCGCCGCCCCCGCCAGCGCTCCTGGGGCGGCGGCCGCCAGCTCGGGCGAGGCGCGCTCGTCGGCGTCGATGGACAGGACCCACTCTCCGCGCGCCTGCGTCCGCGCGAACTCGTGCTGCCGGGCGAAATCGTCGAAGGGACGCTCGAGGACGCGCGCGCCGAGCCCCGCCGCCACCTCGCGCGTCGCGTCGCGCGATCCGCCGTCCACCACCAGCACCTCGTCGCAGAATCCCCGCACCGACTCGATGCACCCGCCGATGCGCTCCGCCTCGTCCTGCGCCACCACCGCGGCGGACAGCCTCACGACAGCTCCCGGATGCGCGCCACCAGATCGGTCGTCGAGTGGTCCTTCGAGTCGCCGGCGATGGCGGTGCGGCCCCCCAGGCGCGCGACCAGCTCGCGCTCGGGAACGGACTCCTCGGTGTAGTCGGTGCCTTTCACGTGCAGGTCGGGACGCAGCGCGGTGAGCAGCGCGACCGCATCCGGCTCGTCGAACAGCACCACCAGGTCGACGGATCCGAGCGCGGCCACCAGCTCGGCCCGCTCGCCCTCGGGCAGGATGGGTCGCCGGGGACCCTTGCTGGTCTGCACGCTCCGGTCCGTATTGACCCCGACGACGAGGAGCCCTCCGTTGGTCAGGTCCTTCGCGCCCTGGAGATAGCGGACGTGGCCGACGTGGAGGAGGTCGAAGGCGCCGTTCGCGACCGCCACCAGCCGGCCCTGCGCGCGCGCCGACTCGCGCGCAAGGACCGCCTGCGCGAGTGGCACGAGCTTGTTCACCGCCGGACCCGGCGGCGCCGTGCCGGCTCCTGGGCGCCGGCGCGGAACGTCGGCGAGCGCTCCAGCAAGTCAGGCGCGGCGACCGCCGCGCGCAGGAGCTCCTTGCGCACCTCGGCCGCGCTGACCGTGGCGGTCCCCGGCTTCTGCACGACCAGGGACCCCGCCACGTTCGCGAGCCGCGCGGCCTGAAGCGGGTCGGCGCCGCAGGCGATCCCCAGGGTGTTCGCGGCCATGACCGTATCGCCGGCGCCGGTCACGTCCACGGCGGTGGCGGAACCGTGCACGGGCAACGCGGCGGCAGGCGCGCCCGGCCGCAGGAGGAGCATCCCCGCTCGTCCTCGCGTGACGAGCAGCGAGGTCACGGCCAGCGACCGCAGCAGCTCGCGGCCTGCCTCCTCGATCGCGCCCAGATCTCCCCCGAGCGGACGGCCCGCGAGCTGCTCGAGCTCCACCTCGTTCGGCTTTGCCTGCGTCACGCCGCGGTACTGCGACAGGCCGTAGCGCGAGTCGGCGCAGACGACCTGGCCCGCCTTGGCGAGGCCGACCACCGCCTCGATGACCGGAGCGCTGAGCAATCCGGCGCCGTAGTCCGACACCATCACCGCGTCGGCGTTTCGGGCAGCCTCCTTGATGGAGCGCAGCACCCGAGAGAGCAGCGCGGCAGGCGGGGTTCCAGGACCGTCCCGGTCGACGCGCAGCATCTGCTGGCGACGCGTGTTCTTGCCCCCGGCGAGGACGCGCGTCTTGGTCGCCGTCGAGACGCCGGGCACGGAGGTGACGAAGGAGACGTCCGCGCCCGCTGCTTCGAGGAGCTGCCGGAGGCGCGCGCCGATCGCGTCGTCGCCGACCAGGCCGATGGCCGAAGCGCGCGCTCCCAGCGCGCAGAGGTTCGCCACCGCGTTCGCGCCGCAGCCGGGCTTCAGGTCGCTCGACTCGTAGCGCACGATGAGCACCGGAGCCTCGCGGCTGACGCGCTCGGTTTCGCCATAGAGATATTCGTCGGCGACTAGGTCCCCGACGACGGCGATGCGCGCCCCGGCGAAACGATCGAGGAGCGCGCGCAGCTCGGCGTTGCGCTGCATGGAGGCGGTGTCTCTCACGGATTCCGCCGGAGCGGCAAGTTCAGCGCGCGGGTGGCGGGAGCGCTCCCTCCGGCCGGGTCTTCCAGCGGCGGTGGACCCAGAACCAGTGATCGGGATGCTCCCGCACGGCGCGCTCCACCGCGCGAGTCACTTCCTGCGTGAGCGCCAGGACGGCGGAGCGGCCACGGGCGCCCGCCGGCGGAGAGAACGGGCCCTCCACTCGCACCCGGTGCGTGCCGTCGGCGCCCCGGACGGGAAACGCCGCCAGCAGAGGGGCGCCGGAGCGGAGCGCGAGCACCGCGGCAGCGGGGGTGGTGCAGGCGGGCTCGCCGAAGAAATCGACGAAGATGCCGCGCGAAGGTCGCATGTTCTGATCGACGACCACCGCCAGGGTCTCGCCGCGGCGGAGGAGCCGCAGCGCAGCGCCGGTCGATCCCTTGTCGGGTAGCTCGCGGAGCCCGCCTTCGCGGCGCGCGGCGACGAGCTGCTGGTTGAGGCGCCCGCGCAGCGCGCGGGTGATGGCCGTGAGCGGCACGCCGCGCCGCGCGCACGCGCGCGCGAGCACCTCCCAATTGCCGAAGTGAGCGACGGCGACCACCACGCCGCGGCCCCGCGCCCGGGCCGCTTCGTACACGTCCCAATTCTCGAACCGGACCAGATCCTCGAGATCGGCGTCTCGCACGCGGCGCGCGAGGAGGACCTCTGCCAGGCTGCGGCCCAGCTGGCGGTACGCGGCGCGCGCGGTGGCCCGCCGCTCCTCTTCGGTCCGCTCGGGAAAGGCGCGGCGCAGACCGTCGAGCGCCACCCGCCTGCGCAGCCCGAGCGCCCATGCGCCGCTGCCCAGCGCCTCGCCGAGCGCGAGCAAGAAGCGCGCCCAGCGGCCCGTCACCGGATGACCTCGTCCAGCGCGGCCTCCAGCGCCTGTTCCCCCGCCAGGATGCGCAGGTCGACCGGAAGCACTGCGATCGGCGGCGGCCCCGTCAAATCGGCGGGCCCCAGCCGCACCGCGTCCTTCTCGGTGGTGACCAGGATCTCCGCGGAAACCAGCTCGGCCGCGCGGCGCAGCTGCTGCAGGTCGCGGGACGAATAGGCATGGTGGTCCCCGAACCAGCGGCTCCCGACCACTTTCGCGCCGCGGGCGCGCGCCAGCGCCTCGAACGACGCGGGCCGGGCCAGACCGGCGAAAAGGAACGCCGCCTTGCCTGCGAGCGGCTGCGCCTCGCGGGCGACGAAGGCGCTCTCCACCGGCCCGGAGAGCGGCAGGCGGGGCAGCTCGTCCGCGCGCGGAAGATCGCAGCGGGTCAGCCAGAGCAGCCCGCGCCGCACCCGCCGCAGCGCTTCGAGCGGCTCGCGGAGCGGGCCGCGCGGAAGCAGCCGGCCGTTGCCCAGCGGATTGGAGGCGTCCATCACCACCACGTCGAGGTCGCGGTGCAGCTCGTGGTGCTGCAGCCCGTCGTCGAGCAGCAGCACGTCGGCGCCTCGCGCCACCGCTTGCGAGGCCAGCACCGCCCGCCGGGGGCCGACCAGCACGCGAAGCCGGGGGCAGCGGCGCTTGAGGAGCAGCGGCTCGTCTCCGGCGAGGTCGCATGGCGTCCGCTCGGAGACCTCGACGGGATGCCGGGCCCGCCGGCCGTAGCCGCGGCTGAGCAGCGCAGGCTGCTTGCCGCGGCGGAGGAGCCGCTCGGCCAGCTCGAGCGCGACGGGGGTCTTCCCGGCCCCGCCCACCACCAGGTTTCCCACCGAGATGACCGGCGCTCCGGCCCGCACCGGGCGGACGCTCTCGCGGGCCAGCGCCGACCCGGCGCGGTAGGCGAGCGAGGCGACCGACAAGGGCCACAGCGCGGCCTCGAGCCAGCGCGGCTCGTCGCGGCGCCACCAGAACGCGGTCACGCCGCCTCCGGGATGAGGTCGGCGATGAGCCGCGCATCGCGGGCGCTCGCGCCGCGCACGGCCGACACCGCCTCGCGCGCGAGCTGGCCGAGCATGCGGATCTCGTCCGGCCGTCCGAGCAGGTCGCGCAGGATGCGCTGGAGCGCCGCCGGGTCGCGCACCTGCAAGCCGCCGCGCCCGACCAGCACCTGCACGCTGTCCTGGAAGTTCTCCATGCGCGGGCCGAACAGCACCGGCTTGCCGCAAGCGGCAGGCTCGAGGATGTTCTGTCCACCCCGCCGCGTGAAGCTGCCGCCGACGAACACGACGGTGGCGAGCTGGTAGACGCGCACCAGCTCGCCGATGGTGTCCAGCACCACCACCGCTTCGCCGCCGCCCGGCTCGGAACGCAGGCGCGAGGGCAGGCCGCGCTCTCGCGCCGCGCCCAGGACGCGGGCCGAGCGCTCCACGTAGCGCGGCGCGAGGACCAGGCGGAGATCGGGAAAATCCCGCCGCAGCGCCGCATACGCATCGAGGAGGGGACCCTCCTCTCCTTCGTGGGTGGACCCGCACACCCACAGCCGCTCGCCGCGCAAGCCCAGCGCGGCGCGGAGCCCTTCGTCCTCCGAATCGGGCACGCTCACCGCCAGGGCATCGAATTTGGTGTTCCCGGTGACGTGCACGCGATCGCGCGGCGCCCCGAGCTGCAGCGCGCGCTCGGCCTCGTCGTCGGCGCGCATCATGAGAACGTCGAACTGCTCGAGGAGGTTTCCCGCCAGGGCGAAGAGGAGCCGGTAGCGGCGCAGGTTCTCGGGAGCGATCCGCCCGTTGGTCATCGCCAGCCGGACGTCCGCGCGCGCGGCGGCGCGGATGAGCTGCGGCCACAGCTCGGTGTACTCGAGGACGAGCACGTCGGGCCGCAGCGCCGCGATCGCGCGGCGGCAGGGACCCGGCAGATCGTAGGGGAGGAACGTCACCGCGTCGGCGAGGCCGCTCGCGATCAGCCGCTGCTCGGCCATCGCGGCGCCCGAGTCGGTGATGGCGGAGACCACCACGCGCGCGTCCGGACGCAGGGCCTTCAGCTCGCGCACGATGGGCACCAGGCCGAGCACGTCGCCGGCGGAGGCGCCGTGCAGCCACACGCGGGGGCCCTTCCGGCGCACCAGGTCGCCATCGTAGAGGCCCAGGCGGCGCCGGATCCCCTGGCGCACGCGCGGGTGCAGCACCAGGAAGGGAAGGAGGACGAGGAAGATCAACCACTCCAGCGCCGCCGCGAACAACCGCACCCGAATGCCTCCCCTCGCGTCCGCGCCGTCGAACGGCGTGGCGCCGCCCTCTCCGCGGCGGCTAGAAGCGCACTCCCACCGAGATGCCCGGCTCGACGAGTAGCTTGGTGGGCGCCCTGGGGCCCGCGCGCGTGGCGAGCTCCAGCGCGCAGCCGGGCGCGACCTGGACGGGTCCGAAGTCCATCGCCATCGACGCGCCGAGACCCGCCGCGAGCACCGGCGTCCATTGCAGGCGCGTCAGCGTCTCCGTCCCGTCCGGCTGGAACGTCTCGTGCCAGGCGCGGATCCAGTACGCCCGCAGGAACGGCGACCCCGTCAGCGCGAGCTGCGGCGACACGCGGTACGTCGCGATGAACGGAACCTCGACGCCGAACGCGCGGTACTTCCAGAGATCGGTCTGCGTCCGGCCGTCCTGGCTCCGGATCAGCTCCTGCTCCACGCCCACCCCGACGAATCGCGTGCCGATCTCGAACGCCAGGCCTTCGCCCTGCTGCAGGTCGTAGAGGCGCAGCCGCGCGCCCAGCGCACCGCCGACCAGCGCGGGTGTGAAGGGAGAGATGGGGTTGCTCAGCTTCACCTGGGCCTCGAACGCGAGGTGGTAGAGGACCTGCCAGCGGATGGAGGCGTCCGAGGCGACCCAGGTAAGCACCTCCCACTTGCTGGTGTCGGGAGCGACGGTATTGTCCGGGACGTCGCTGGGACCGGCCAGCACCCGCCCGGCCTCCATGGAGAGGCTCACGTGCACCTGGCCCTTCTGCAAATCTCCCGCCGGCAGGAAGGTGCCGGCGCTGACCACCGGCAGCGCGCAGCCGGCGCAGAGCGCCAGCGCGACCAGGAGCGTCCTCACGCGAACAGCCTCGGGAAGCTGTCCTTGAAACCGTCGAAGACGAACTGAACGGCGATCGCGCCGATGATGAGGCCGATGACGCGGTTCATGACGTTCAACCCGGTGACGCCGAGGAAGCGCGAGATCGGCGTTGCTGCCCGCAGCATCGCATAGCTCGCCGCGCAGGTGACGGCGATCGAGAGCACCACGGGCACCATGAACAGCGTGCGCCCGGCCCGGCCCATCAGCGCGGTCACGGTCGCGATCGCTCCGGGACCGGCGAGCAGCGGGATGGCGAGCGGGAAGATGGCCACGTCGTCCTTCTCGACGCCCTCCTGCTGCTCCTCGGGGATGATGCGCGTGCGGACCTGCTGCGCGCGCAGCATCTCGATGGAGGTGAGCAAGAGCAGGATGCCTCCGGCGACCTTGAAGGCGCCGAGCGTCACGCCCAGCAAGCGGAAGATGACCGTTCCGGCGATGGCGAAGACGGTCAGGATGACGAAGGCGGTGAGCGCAGCGCGACGCGCCATGCGCTGCCGCTTCTCCTCGGAGTCGCCTTGCGTCATCGCGACGAAGATGGGGAGCGCGCCCATCGGATCGACGACGAAGAACACGGCCGAAAGGGAGAGCAGACTGAAAGAAAGCAGCTCGCGCACCCACGAGTGCATGGTGAACGGCTTGTACCACGCCGCTTTGCAATCTCCCGGCCGCTGCCACACAATTTGCCTGCGGACGGGAGATGCGAGAGATGACCGCGGAGCAGCCGGCAACGGCCGCCGCGCCGCGCGAGGCGCAGCGGCTCGCCCCCAGCGAGGATCGATTCCGCGCGCTCCTGGAGCAGTCGATCGCCGGGATCTACCTCATCGAGGACGGCCGCGTGGTGTACGCGAACCCGAAGCTCTGCGACATCCTCGGGTACCAGGCCGAGGACTTCGCCCGGGGCGGCGTGCCTCTCGAGCAGATCACGTTCGAGGCGGACTGGCCCATGGTGCGCGAGAACGTCCGCCGGCGCATCGCGGGCGAGGTGCAGAGCATGCACTACACCTTCCGCGCCCGGCGGAAGGACGGCTCGCCCGTGGAGGTGGAGGTGCACGGCGCGCGCACCGAGATGGGCGGCAAGCCGGCCATCACCGGCACGCTGCTCGACATCTCCGAGCGCAGCCGCGCCGAGCGCGCCCTGCGGCAGAGCGAGGAACGCTACGCCCTGGCGGAGCGGGGCGCGAACGACGGGCTGTGGGACTGGGACCTGGCAACGAACCGGGTGTACTTCTCGCCGCGCTGGAAGCAGATGCTCGGGCTGCGCGAGGACGAGTTGGGAGGAGAGCCCGAGGCGTGGTTCGGGCGGGTCCATCCCGACGACCGCGACCGCCTTTCGGGCGAGGTGGCGCGTCACCTGTCGGGCGACACCGCGAACCTGGAAGTGGAGCACCGCATCCGCCACGCCGACGGAACGTGGCGTTGGGTGCTCTTGCGGGGCGCCGCGGTGCGCGACGCCCACGGCAAGGCGACGCGGATGGCCGGCTCGCAGACCGACGTCACCGAGCGCAAGGAAGCGGAGGAGAAGCTGCTGCACGACGCGCTCCACGACGCGCTGACGGCGCTGCCCAACCGATCGCTGTTCATGGACAGGCTCCGCCAGGCGATGGCGTTCCAGCA
>JBJMQJ010000355.1:0-4310 GCA_045802765.1 Myxococcales bacterium | reverse complement strand
GGGGGTGCGCCGTGCAACGTCGCGACCAGGCGATCCGCAATCGTGGCCTCGACGAGAACGAGTCGCGGGGCGATGGTGGGGTTGAGATGAACCAGCGCTTCGAGCTTCGCGAGGCTTTCCGGGCGCGCCGTGTATACGATTGGCCGGCCTCGCGTGTGCCAGCGCCCGTCGACGGACATGCCCCCAATACCAGTGAACGCTGCAGATCCTGACTTCGCATGCGCGGCGCGGGCAACGCGCCAGAGTTTCACGCGAAGAAGCCGTGGTCGATCTTGCCGAGCTCGTTCAGAACGACCTCGGTACCGATGTCGGTCGCGAGCAGATCGATGGGCTTGCGCTCGCCCAGCGCTGTACTCGGTTCTTGCAGCCATTGCTTCGCGGCGTCTTGGCTCTCGAAGACGTCGATGGCGCGCGTGAGCACTCGCGCGAAGCGCAGCACGCGCTCGCTCTCGGCCGTCGAGAGAGGCTCCCTGCGCGTCAGGCGACGTGCCGCGGTGCGGGGGGCGATGCCTAGCTGCTCGATCAGCGCAGCCCGGGTCCATCCAAGAGACGCGGACAGTCTGGAGAGAGTCGCGCTGGGAAGACCTTCCCTGGCCATGTCGGCGAGCTCGAGCTCGTTGGCGGGGACACGCCGGAGGCCGAGGACGCGAGCGGCTTCCTGGATGCTACTTCCCGCGCTTTTCTCTGACGCAGGAGCCTTGAACGCGGGTCGCGGCACATGGCCATGATAGCAGTGCCATATGGCACGAGCAACCTCATGTCTCCGGCTTGCCAAGCCGGAGCGCGGTTACATCTGAGTGACAGTGCGTCACTCCAGAAGCCGGAGGCCGAAGGTCCCCTTCCGAATTCAGCAGGGAATCCCATTGAAGAAAACTGGCGGGGTGTACGGGACTCGAACCCGTGGCCTCCGGCGTGACAGGCCGGCGTTATAACCAGCTTAACTAACACCCCACAGAGTGGGCGGGACAGGCATCGAACCTGCGACCCTCGGTGTGTAAGACCGATGCTCTACCGCTGAGCTACCCGCCCGAGCGGTCTCGAGCGGGGGGCGTATGTACCGGCCGGACGGGGCGAAGTCAAGGGTCTGACCGTAGTCTGGCAGCGGTGTGAGAGCGGGGCTTGCCAGGGCCTGACAGCGGTCTGGCAGCGGTGTGACCGGGCAGCCAAGCGCCCCATGCGTACAGGCGTACTTTGGCGCGGATGCGCTGCCTCGTCACCACCGCCCCGAGCGGGAGCTTCGAGGAGGCGCGTGAGCTCGCGGAGCGCTTCGGGCTGGAGGCGCAGCCTCGCGCGGACCGGGTCATTCCGGAGTTGGTCGAGGCGGCGGGAGGCGCGCCAGTGCTCGTGCTCAGCAAGGGGCGGGCGGATCTGGTGCACCAGAGACGGACGTTCCGGGCATCGGTGGGGATGGGGTTCCTGCGGCTCGTGAGGGCGCGACAGGGTGAAACCGACCCACTGGTCCGCGCGGCGGGGCTGCGCGTCGGCGACGCGGTGATCGACGCCACCTTGGGGCTCGCGGGAGATGCGCTGGTCGCCGCGCAGGCGACCGAGAGGAGCGTCGTCGGGTTCGAGGCGAGTCCCGTACTGGCGGCGTTCGTGACGGCAGGTCTGCGGAGGCTGCTCGTCCCGGGACGAGCTGCGGCGCAGCGCATCGAGGTCCGATACGCCGACCACCGTGCGGCGCTGCGGGAAATGCCGGACCGCAGCGCCGACGTGGTGCTCTTCGACCCGATGTTCCGCAGCGCGGGGGATTCCGCGGCGTTGTTCGAGCTCGTCCGCGCGCTCGCCGAGCACGCGCCGCTGGCGCCCGAGACGCTGCGCGAGGCGCGGCGGGTCGCGCGCAGAGGCGTGCTGGTCAAGGATGCGCCGCCTGGGCACGAGCTGGCGCGGCTGGGGCTCGTGCTGCTCCCCTCGCGACGCTCGCCGCGGATCATGTTCGGCTGGGCGGATGCCCAGTAGACGCGCGGCTCCATGTCCGGCTCTGACCCCGCGCAGTAGACTTCCCCCGTGCGCGCCATGGTGCTGCATGCGCCGCGCAGTGCGCTGCGCCTCGAAGATCGCCCACCGCCCCAGCCCGGGCCCGGGCAGCTCCTCCTCCGCGTCCGCGCCTGCGCCGTCTGCCGCACCGACCTGCACATCGTGGACGGCGAGCTGACCCGGCCGAAGCTGCCGCTCGTACCGGGCCACCAGATCGTCGCCACGGTGGAGCGGGGCGCCGAGAAATTCGTAGCCGGCCAACGTGTCGGCTTCGCGTGGCTCGGCTGGACCGACGGCACGTGCCCCTATGCCGCAGTGGCCGCGAGAATCTCTGCGATGCGGCGCGCTTCACCGGCTACGACCTCGACGGCGGCTACGCCGAATACGCCGTCGCCGACGAGCGCTACTGCTTCCCGCTGCCCGACACGTACGACGACCTCCACGCCGCTCCGCTCCTCTGCGCCGGCCTGATCGGCTACCGCACGCTGCGCCTCGCGGGCGACGCGCAGCGGATCGGCCTGTACGGGTTCGGCGCCGCCGCGCATCTCGTCGCGCAGGTGGCGGTGCACCAGGGCCGCACCGTCTTCGCGTTCACCCGACCGGGCGATCCGGAAGGTCAGGGGTTCGCGCGCGAGCTCGGCGCCAAGTGGGCCGGTGGCTCGGACGAGACGCCCCCGGAAGAGCTGGACGCCGCGCTCATCTTCGCTCCGGTCGGCGCGCTCATCCCCGCGGCGCTGCGGGCCGTCAGCAAAGGCGGCGCGGTCGTCGCCGGCGGCATCCACATGAGCGACATCCCGAGCTTCCCGTACGAGCTCCTCTGGGGCGAGCGCAGCGTGCGCTCCGTCGCGAACCTCACCCGGCGCGACGGGGAGGAGTTCCTCCGCATCGCGACCCAGACCAGGCTGCGCGTCGAGGCGCAGCGCTTCCCGCTCGATCAAGCGAACGACGCGCTCGAAGCGTTGCGCCAGGGCCAGGTCCGCGGCGCCGCCGTGCTGGTCCCGTAAGCCCGCACAATCCGGCGCATCCGCCGGGCGCATAGATCGTCCCGCCAGGCAGGGCGTTCCGCCAGACATGCGCCTCCGAGACCTGCACCTCCCGCGAGATCCGCGATGGCTGCAGATCCCGTTTCTCGCCTCGTTCCTCACCATCGGGCTCTCCGCCCGCGACTTTCCGCTCTGGCACGCGCCGCTCATCTTCGCCACCGCGCTCGCCACGCAAGTCGCCTTCACCCGCCTCTTGCGCCTGCCGGACGCGGGCCTGCTCTCGCCCGTCATCACCTCTTTCGGCCTGACGCTCCTCCTGCGCACAGACCTTTTCTGGGTCCCGGTGCTCGCCGCGTTCCTCGCCATCGCCAGCAAGTTCGTGCTGCGCATCCGCGGGCGCCACTTCATGAACCCCGCCAATTTCGGGCTCTGCGCCTGCATGCTGCTCACGCCGCACGCGTGGTGCTCGCCCGCGCAGTGGGGAGAGGGGCCGCTCCTGCTCCTCTGGGTCCTCGCGCTGGGCTGCATGGTCGCGCACCGCGCCTTCCGCAGCGACGTGAGCCTCGCCTTCCTCGGCTCCTGGGTCCTGCTCCGCGTCGCGCGCGTCGTCTACCTCGGCCAGCGCGCGCCGGTGCTTTTGCACCAGCTCGAGTCAGGCAGCCTGCTCCTCTTCACCTTCTTCATGATCTCCGACCCGAAGACCACGCCTCGCGGCCGCGCCGCGCGCCTGGGCTTCGCCGGCTGCGTCGCCGCGCTCGCCTTCGCACTGCAGCACGTCGCGTACGCGCGCAATCCGATCATCTGGGCGCTGTTCCTCTGCGCCCCGCTCGTCCCCCTTCTCGACTGGTTCGAGGAAACCACAAAGGAGCAGCCATGCGCCGCGCTCTATTCCTGGCCTTCGCCCTGACCTCGGCAGCCCAACCCGCCGACGCCTTCTGCGGGTTCTTCGTCGGCAAGGCGGACGCGCAGCTCTTCAACAAGTCCTCGCAGGTCGCGCTGGTGCGCGACGGCGACCGCACCGTGCTCACCATGAGCAACGACTACCAGGGACCGCTCTCCGAGTTCGCGCTGGTGGTGCCGGTCCCGAGCGTGCTTACGCGCGAGCAGATCCACATCGGCGACCGCAAGCTGCTCGAGCGCCTGGACGCGTACTCCTCGCCGCGCCTGGTCGAGTACACCGATCCCGACCCGTGCAACCCGCGGATCGCGTTCGCTGCGGAAGCAAGCCGAGGGATGTTCCCGGCGGCCGCCAGCCTCGCCGACAGGAGGAAGGAACAGGCCAAGGCCATGGGCGTCACCATCGAGGCCGCCTACACCGTCGGCGAGTACGACATCCTCCTCCTCTCGGCC
>JBJMQJ010000354.1:0-8273 GCA_045802765.1 Myxococcales bacterium | reverse complement strand
TCCGAAGCTGATCGATTTCGGCGTCGCAAAAGCGATCAACCAGCGGCTCACGCAGCAGACGCTGTTCACGCATCACGGTGTGCTCGTCGGGACACCGGAGTACATGAGCCCCGAGCAGGCCGACCCGGCGAGCGAAGACGTCGACACGCGAGCCGACGTCTATTCGCTGGGCGTGATGCTCTACGAGCTGCTCTCCGGCGTCCTGCCTTTCACCTCGAAGGAGCTGCGCGGCTCGAGCCTGGCGGAGCTGCGCCGCAAGATACGCGAGGTCGATCCGCCCGCGCCCAGCGCACGCATCGGCAAGCTCGCCGAGGACGCCCCCGCCGCCGCCCAGAGTCGCCGCACTGCCGCGGACACGCTTTCGCGCGAGCTGCGCGGCGACCTCGATGCCATCGCGATGAAGGCGGTCGAGAAGGAACGCTCGCGCCGCTATGGTTCGCCTTCCGAGCTCGCCGCGGACATCGGCCACTACTTGCGCAGCGAGCCGGTAACGGCGCGGCGGGCAGGAGTCGCCTACCGTCTCAGCAAGTACGTCCGCCGGAACAGGACGGGCGTGGCGATTGCGGCGCTCGCCTTCGTCGCCTCGATCGGTTCGTCGCTGGTCATCGCCGGGCAGCTGCGCGACACGCGGGCGAGCCTGGCGGCCGCATTCATCGACCGCGCGCACGAGGCGGAGAGGGAGCTCGACTGGGGGCGCGCCGCGGCCTACTACGCCGCCTCGCGCGTGCAGCGCGATTCGTCGCGGGCGCGCTGGGGAATCGCGCTGAACCTTCCCCGCATGCCGCGGATGGCCCGGCGCGCGTTGGATCGCGTCGCCCGTGCGGGAGTGGGATTCCTCCCCGACGGCCGGGCCCTGCTGGTCAAGACTGCCGGCGATGGGCTTGTGATTGCCGAGGAAGCGGAGAGCGGCCGCGAGCTGTGGCGGTCGACGCTTCCCGGTCCCGTCGTCGGTTTCAGGCTGAGCGCCGGTATCGTCATCGTCGAATACGGCGAGCGGATCCGCCTCTTCGATGGCGCAACCGGCAAGGTGACCGCCGAGGGGCCCGACGAAGACGTGGAACCGTGCGTCGGTGCGTCACGGTCGCCGCCAGCCTGGTGGCGAGGGAAGCCCGGCAGTTTTCGCCTCGAGCTGGCCGCCTCACCCGCTCCGGTGGTGCTCGCGGAGACCAGGCGGTTCGTCACCGCGTGCGCCGCCAGCAGGGACGGCACACGGGTGGCCGCATACCTGCCGGAGGACGGGTCGATGGCGGTCTGGGATCTCCAGACGCTGAAGCTGATCGCAAAGAAGCGTGGGCCAGACGGGGCTCCGGTCTTCACAGCCCATGGTTTGTCCGTGCCGGCGGAAAACTCGACCGAGTTCCTGGGAGGACCGCAAGGAGACTTCTCGATTCCCGGCGGCACCGCCAACTACCCGTTGTTCTATGGGGAGGGGAGCTTCGTTGCCAGGGTTCCGGTGGTCGGCGGCCGCGCCGACGTGATGGACCTCGAAGAGCAGCGCATGGTCGCGACCGTCCCGGTCGGCCCCGTCCTCACCAGACTGGGAATTGCCGCCGACGGTTCCAGGCTCCTGGCGGTGCCCTTCAATCGACCGAGCGCACTCGTCTCCTGGACGCTGCCGCGGCCCCCGTCGTTCCAACTTCGCACGTCAGCCCCGAAAGAATTGAACCTTGCCGCGTTCTCGCGCGACGGCAGTCGATTCGCGACGGTGTCCGGTCCACACGACGGCCACACCCGGATCGATGTCTGGACGAGAGAAGGAACCGTGATCCGCACGCTGGCCGCGGAGGGGCTGCGCTGGAACAGGTTCCACCTCTCGGCGGACGGTTCGCGCCTCGCGGTCCTTCTGGCGACGAACCGCGTGGCGGTGTGGGACGCAGGGGCTTCTGCCGTCCTGCTGGAACTCGAGTGCCGCGACTGCGGCGGCGCGGTCCTCTCAGGCGACGGGTCGCTGGTGCTGGCAAACAGCAACGGCCACGAGGCCGCGCTCTGGGACGTCGCCCGGCGAGAGCGCCGCTGGCAGCTGCCGAGGAAGGACAATTTCAGCGGAGGAACCAGCCTCTCGGACGACGGAGCGCGCGCGGCCTGGACCGACGATTTCTCGCTCATCATTGCCGCGACCGACTCCGGAGCGACGCTGGCGAAGGTCCCGTACGAAGGGCACGTCGGGAGCAGCATCGCCTTCAGCCACGACGGCGAGCGGATCGCCGCAGCCAGCCCGATGGGCGTCTCGCTGTGGAGGGCTGACGGAACGCCGATCTGGTCCAGCCCGAAGCCGGTCGGCAAGTGGTCGCCGGTGCCGGTGCGCTGGTCGCTCGACGATTCCAAGCTGATCCTGAGCGACGACGAGTCGTCGATCGTTGACAGCGCCTCGGGCGAGCTCCTGGCCCACGTCGATCCCGAGGCGCGCTCGCCCCAAGCGCGCAGTTTCGTCTCACCCGACCTGCGGTACGTCGTGAACCGGGGACGTTCGTCGTGGTCCGTGCAGCCGCTGCCTCCGCCCGAGGAGGGCTCGCCCGCGCGCGTCCTCGCCGGCATCCTCGAGCATGGTGGTCTGCAGCTGATCGGCGCCGAGATGGTCAGGGCGGCGCCTGCCTCCGGACGGTAGCGCGAAGGCGAGCGGTCAGCACAGCGCGGTCAGAGGAGCCTGTCCGAAGCGGGTACCGGCTCCGCGAACGGCTGCAGCACCTTCCCGTACGTCTCGTACAGCGGCGGGGGCACCTTCGCCTTCCCGCCCGTCACCTGGGACTGCAGCATGGCCGCGTTCGCCACCGCCTGCCCGCGGAAATGGTTGTTGTTCACGACGTACACGTCGGTCACGCCGGGCTCCTCGGCCAGCTCGCGCGTGCGCTCTGCCCAGGGTTCCAGCTCCTTCGCGGTGTACAGGTAGTCGTAGCGCTCGTCCCGGCCGGCCGTCTTGCGGAACCAGTCGCGGTAGTTGCGGCCGTGTACCCGGACGTAACCGATGCCCGAGGTCGCGCGCGCGGACGGCTTGATGGAGTTGCGGAACAGCGGCTGATCCACGTTGACGAACCCCATCCCGCGCTCCGCCAGCTCGGCGTAGAAGGCCGGGTCGTTCCACGAGACGTGACGGACCTCGACGGCCAGCGGATAGGCGCGAAAGGCGCTCGCCACGTCGCGTAGCCATTCGCGATTCGGCTCCTCGTTGCGGAACGACCAGGGGAACTGCAGCAGCACCACGCCGAGCCTGCCGGCCTCGGCGATGGGATCGAGGCCGGCCCGCACCGCGTCGATCTCCTCGCGGGTGAACGCCGCCTCGCGCTCGTGGGTGAAACGCCGCCACAGTTTCAAGGCGAAGCGGAATCGCGCGTTCTCCTTCACGCGCTCCGCCCACTTGCGCGCCGCCTCGGCCGCCGCCGGACGGTAGAAGGTCGAGTTGACCTCCACCGTGTCGAAATACCCGGCGAGGTAGCGCAGCGGATCGAACTTCTTCGGCTTGGGCTTCGGGTACACGGTCCCCGCCCAGTCGGGGTAGTCCCACCCGGCGGGCCCGAAGCGGATCAGGCTTGCTGCTCCGCGAGCGCGTACAGGTAATGCACGTGCGACAGCGTCGCTCCGTCGATGCCCTGCACCTTGGGATTGCTCGACTCGATTACGTAGTACTCGTCGGGCGCGTGCGCGCCGGAGCCGTGGCCGAGGCCGAAGTGACCGGCCGCGAGCTTGAGCGGCGGCTCCGTGAACAGGTACCCCGGCCAGGATCCGCCGAGCCGCGGCCAGAGGATCGGGTCGATGCCCGCGCCTCGATAGGTGGCCTGCTCGGCGCGGATCATCGCCGAGTCGGCCCGGGTGGTGTTCGGCGGATACGCGCCCCCCACCTTCACCTCGATGTCCGCGAACCCCCGCTTGGCGAGATGCGCCTTCACCTTCTGCAGCGTGTCCTCGACCGTCATGTCCGGAACCAGCCGCAGGTCGAGCTTGGCGACCGCGCGATGCGGCAGCACCGTCTTGCCGCCCGGCCCCGTGTACCCGCCCACCAGACCCTCGATGTTCACCGTCGGCCGTCCGGCCAGCCGCTGCAGCGCCTCGCGGTAGGACACGTCGCGCACCCACCGCTGGATGCTCAGCTGCTTCTTTTCGCGCGCCTCGTCGCGCCGGCGCGCCGCGATCTCGATCAGCCGGTCCTCTTCCGCGGAGAGCGGCCGCACCTTCTCGAAGTACCCGTCGATGGCGGGATCGACCCCGTCCGGCGACACCATCGTGGCGAGCGCCTGCACCAGATGGAACGCGGGGCTGTCGACGGACGCGCGCAGGGACGAGTGGATGTCGTGCGCGGGGCCGCGCCCCCACTTCTCGCCGCTCGCGATCAGCTCCATCTCGATGACGCCCTTGGCGCCGAGGTTGATGGTCACGTTCCCGTCCGGATCCTGCGCCGCGAACGGCATGTAGATGCCGACCGTCTTCGACAGCGCCGCGGCGATGTCCGGTTTGCGCACGACTTGCGCGAAGTGCACCGAGCCGATCTCCTCCTCGCCTTCCCCCACCAGCACCAGATTGACGGGCGGCTTGCGGCCGGCCCCGCGCAGGGCGTGGAGCGCCGCCAGGAAGGTCGCCTCGGGCCCCTTCTGGTTCACCGCGCCGCGACCGACCACCACCTTGCCGAAACCCGGCTTGTCGACGAGCCGCGCCTCCCACGGCGGCGAGGACCACTCGCTCGGATCCACCTGCTTCACGTCGTACATGAAGTAGAGCCCCACCGTCTTCGGCGCCCCCGCGTCCAGCGTTGCGAACACGCCGGGGAATCCCTCGGTCGGCATGCGCTCGGCGCGCTGGAACCCGGCGTCGCGCAGCAAGCGGATGAAGTGCTGCACGCCCTCCTCGCCTCCGAGACCCTCCGCCGCGATGGTCGGCTGGTGGATCCATTCCTGCAGCCGCTGCACGGCCTCGCCGTGCCGCTTCTGGATCTCGCGCTCGACCGGCGCGAGGTCGGCGGCGCGCGCGAGGCGCGGGAGCATCAACGCGGCGGCCCCCGCGAGGGAGCCGCGCAACACGGTGCGTCGGGAGACGGTGGTCATGCGCCTCCCTCACCAAGCCCGGAGCGACCTGTCAAGCACGATCGAGACGCAAGTCTCTTGTGACGCGATTCGCCGCCGGCCTACCGTACGGTCGCTCCCGGGGAGCGCCGCTGGCGCTGCGTCCATTTCGCAAACAATCGAGGGAATTCATGCGAACACTTCCGACGAAGAGCGGCGTCGCGTGTCTCTGCGTTGCGATCGCCGGCGCCGCCATCGCCGTCGCCGCGCCACCGGTATTCTGGGGACAATGGGGTCGCACGCAGCTGCACCAGAGCGCCGTTCCGGTAGCAGGGCAGACCGGTTCACGGATCCTCGCGAACATCGTCTACGACCCGTTCACGCAGAAGGAGCAGCAAGGGCCTTACGCGGCTGGCGACCTCCTGGTGCACTACCAGACGCCGCTCATCGCCGGGAGCGACGTCTTCATGGAGTGCAAGACGGGGCAGTTCGCCAACATCAAGAACTGGCAGACGCAGACCTGGTGCGAGCAGAAGTTCACCTGGGTGGGCGGGCAGCTCGCGCTGCAGTGGACGCACGTCAGCGACTGGAAGCCGGTCCCCTTCTCGCCTGACAAGGACGGCCCAGGCTGGGAGCCCGTCTACCACGCGGTCCTCGCCAAGCAAGCGATCTGGGTGCCCGGATTCGGCGGCGCGGTGTGGAAGCTGGACCGCGGCGACGGGAGCGTCCTCGCGCACGTGACGCCCTTCGGCGCGGCCCTCGATCCGAACACGTTCACGGTCGGCCCGCTCAGTGCCGACGGCGCCGGCAACGTCTACTACAACGTCATGCAGCTCGACGGGACGGCGAAGGATCCGTGGCTCGTGGACGTGCCGCACTCGTGGCTCGTCAAGGTGACTGCGTCGGGCGTCCCGACCGCCGTGCCCTGGGCGTCTCTCGTCCCGGGCACGCCGGCGGCCAACGACCAATGCACGTTCCGATTCGACGAAGCCGATCTGCCCTGGCCTCCGAGCCCGACGGCGGTCGCCCCGACCATCACCTGCGGCTCGCAACGGCCCGCGCTCAATACCGCTCCCGCGATCGCGCCCGACGGAACGATCTACGACGTCAGCCGCGCCTCGCTGAACGACTATTACGGTTACCTCGTCGCCATCAATCCGAACCTGACCCCGAAATGGGTCGCCTCCATGCGCGGCAAGTTCAACGACGGCTGCGGCACGCCGACGCTTCCTCCCAACGGCGCTCCGGGCGGTTGCCGGGCAGGCGCGAATTTCAGCGTAAGCCCGCCGGACAACCTTCCCGGCTCCGGGCGGGTGCTCGACGACTCGACATCCGCGCCCGTCGTCGCGCCGGACGGATCGATCTACTATGGCGCGTATACTCGGTATAATTATGCGCAGGGACACCTGATGCGTTGGTCGAGCAGCGGCGCGTACCTGAGCGGCTTCGAATTCGGGTGGGACACGACGCCGGGCATCTTCTCGTTCGCCGCGCCCGACGGCACGGCGACCTTCGCGGTGATCACGAAGGAGAACCACTACGGCGACGTGGGGTCCTACTGCAACGTCGACGCGATCTGCCCGCTCGATCGCACGGCGACGAATCCCGGCTATCCCGAGCAGTACTTCCTGACCTCGCTCACTCCCGACTTGAAGGTCAACTGGCGGTGGCAGAACACGAATCCCCTGAGCTGCCACCACAACGCCGACGGGACGGTCTCCTGCACGTCCGATCATCCGTTCGGATTCGAGTGGTGCGTGAACGCGCCCGCGATCGACGGCAACGGCACCGTCTTCGCGAACAGCGAGGACGGGAACCTGTACGAGGTCGACCGAAACGGCAAGGTGGTGAACACCGTCTTCACCGAGCTCGCCATCGGCGCGGCGTACACTCCGCTGTCCATCGGACCCGACGGGAAGATCTACACGCAGAATGATGGCCGCCTGTTCGTGATCGGCAACTGAACAGGGCCGCCCGATAGGGCCACTCCCTGTGCTCTTGGCGCAGTTGCGTGCACCGAGCAACTCCGCCAGAACGTCGGCATGACGCCCGCGCTGCGCCACGTCGTGGACGGAGCGGTGCTCGTCGAGTACCCGGGAGCGCCGGACGCGGAGGCGAATCGCGCCGCCGTCGCGGTCGCCGCTGCGCTGGCAGAGCGGCAGCCGCCCGGCGTCCTGGACGCGATCCCCGGCGCGCGCACGCTGCTCGTCCTCTTCGACCCCGACGTGCTCGACCACCCCGCGGCGGAGGAGCTTCTGCTCGGGATCGAGCCCCTCGAGAAGAGCGCCGGACGGCGCACCATCCGGCTCCCCGCGCTGTACGGAGGCGAGGCCGGCCCCGATCTGGAGCCGCTCGCGCGGCGCGCCGGCCTGTCCGCGGCCGAACTGGTTCGGCTCCACCTGGCGGCGGACCACCGCGTTGCCTTCCTCGGCTTCGCGCCAGGGTTTCCGTACATGACCGGCGCGCCGCGCGCGCTCGCCGTGCCGCGCCTCGCCACTCCGCGCGTCCGCGTCCCGGCGGGCAGCATCGCGGTGGCCGACGGGTACACGGGCATCTATCCGACGGAGTCTCCCGGCGGGTGGCACCTGATCGGGCGCATCGCGCACCGGCTGTTCGATCCGGCGGGATCGCCGCCCTCACTGCTCTTGCCCGGGGACCGGGTCGTGTTCGACGCCGTGGATGCGGAGCGCTTCGCTGAGCTGTCGGCCGCCGCGCGCGCGATCGATGCGCCCGTCGAATCCGGAACCGCCGTCGTGCGCGTCGTGGCGCCCGGTGCATCGACGACGGTGCAAGGTGGGCCACGGCACGGCTCCGGATCGCTCGGCGTTCCCGCAGGCGGCGCCATGGACCTTCCCGCGCTCGCCTCCGCGAACGCGAGCGTCGGCAACGTGCCGCTGGCAGCCGGCCTGGAGATCACCGTCGTTGGGCCTGAGTTGGAGCTTCTCGCTCCCGCCCGCCTCGCCGTCGCAGGAGACGTGGACTGCTCGCCGCCGGGCACCTGGCCGCGCTCGCTCGGACCGGGCGATCGGCTGAAGCTGGGCCCGGTCCGGACAGGAGTACGCGCGTACGTGTGCGTCGACGGCGGGCTCGCCCGGCCGCCGCCCGGAGCGGGAACGCGCGCGCTGCGAAGCGGCGACCTCGTTGCTCGAGGCAGCGCTGCGCCCGAGCCGGCCGGGGCGCGCGTTCCCCCGACTCCGACGCAACACGGGCAAACGGTCCTGCGCATCCGCGCCGTTCCCGGGCCGCACCTCTCCTACTTCTCCGCGTCGGGCATCGAGACGTTCT
>JBJMQJ010000353.1:0-22884 GCA_045802765.1 Myxococcales bacterium | reverse complement strand
TGGGTTGCATCCGCCGCCGGCGCCGGGCTCGCGGTCGGATCGGGCGGAGGCGCCAGGACTTGCGCGGCGGCCTTGCTCCGCTCCTCCGCCGTGTCCATTGCGTCCTCGAGCTGCGAAAGGGCGGCGTCGCTCTCCGCCGTGTGCTCGGCGAGCTTCTCGGCCGCTTGCGGGTCCTGCGCCAGATCGGTGATGCCGGCGACGGGCGGGGCGGGCGCCTCCTCCTCGACGATCTTGCGGCTCTCCTCGGAGAGCTCCTGGAACTCGCGCAGCGTGGGCAGCTGGGTCAAGTCGCGCAGGTTGAAGAGCTCGAGGAATTCGCGGGTCGTGCCGAACAGGGGCGGGCGGCCGGGTTCGTCCTTCTTCCCCAGGATGCGGATCAGCTTGCGGTCGAGCAGCGCCTTGGTGACCGCGCCGCAGTCCACGCCACGCAGGTCTTCCATCTCGGGCCGCGTGACCGGCTGCCGGTACGCCACGATGGCGAGCGTCTCCAGCGCCGCGCGCGTCAGCCGCATCGGCTTCACCTGCAACATCCGGCGCACGTACGCGCCGAGCTGAGGATCGGTGCGCAGCTGCCAGCGGCCGCCCAGGTCGAGGAGCACCGTCCCCCCCGTTCCCGGTGCGTGCTTCTGCTGCAGGGCCGCGAGCGCTTCCTTCAGCTTCTCTTCGTCGAACTGCGTCGCTTCGCGCAGCGCGGCCAGATCGAGTGGCTTGTCGGCCGCGAAAAGCAACGCCTCGACGGCCGCGCACACCCGCTCCGGCGTGGCGAAGCGGGCCGCCTCGGCGAGCAGCGACAGCTCGGTCTGCGCCGCCTGCCGCAGCTCCTGCTCGTCGGCCGGCGGCGCCTCGGCCGACTCGGACGATCCTTCGACGGCGTCGGGCGGTGTTCCCGCCGGCTCGCGCGGGACCTCGCCGTTGCGCTCAGCCTCGGTAGTCAAGCTGCACTCCTTCGGGCGAGGCGTCGAACAGAGCCTCGGTGCGGGCCAGGTAGATCTCGCCGTGCGGGTCCGGCTGGTGGACCCTGATCAGCTTCAGCTTGGTCATCTCGAGCACCGCCAGGAAAGTGGGCACCACCCGGTGCCGGTCGTGCGCGCCCAGGTCGGCGAACAGGGAAGTGAAGGCGATGCGCTCCTCGTCGCGCAACCGGTCCGTGATGGCCGAGATGCGGTCGCCGATGGAGAGGCGCTCCACGAACACTTCGTGCGGGATCGTCAGCTTCCGCCGCGCCAGCACGTTGGCGAGCGCCTCGATGAGCCGGTAGGCGGAGAGGTCCGGCGGGCGCAGCACGGACATGTCCTCGGGGGCGAGCGGCAGCTCCTCGCGGGCGCGGCGCGTGAACATGTCGCGGCCGAGCTGCGGCAGCGCCGCCAGGTCCTGCCCGGCCATCTTGTACTTCTGGTACTCGAGCAGCCGGCGGATCAGCTCCTCGCGGGGGTCCGGCCCGATCTCGCCGCCTTCCGCGTCCTGCGACTCCTGCGGCGGCAGGAGCATGCGCGACTTGATGTGCGCGAGCGTGGCGGCCATCACCAGGAACTCGCCCGCGAGGTCCAGGTTGAGCGCCCGCGCCGCCTCCATGTACTCCACGTAGCGGTCGGTGATGAAGGCGATGGGGACGTGGAGGATGTCGAGCTTGTGCTCCTGGATGAGCGAGAGCAGCAGATCGAGCGGCCCCTCGAACTGGGGGAGCGCCACGGCGAACGCGGCCCCTTGGGGCGCCGGCGGCGGCGCTGCCGCCGCGTTCTCTGGGATTCCCGGCTCCACAGGACAGCTCTAGTCCAGCTTCATCGCGGCGCGGACCTTCACCATCATCTCCTCCGCCATTGCGCGCGCCTTCTCCGTCCCGAGCCGCACCAGCTCCTCCACCCGACCAGGCGCGCGCTCCAGCTCCTGGCGGGCGGCGCGGTGCTTCTCCAGGACCGGCAGCAGATTGAGCAGAAGCATCTTCTTGCAATCGACGCAGCCGATGCCCGCGCTGCGACACTCGCGATCGACGAGCTCCACGGTTTCGGTCGGACTGTAGGCGCGGTGCAGGTGGTAGATGGGGCACACCTCCGGATGGCCCGGGTCGTGGCGCCGCTTCCGCGCCGGATCGGTGACCGCCACCATGATCCGCTTGCGCGCCTGCTCGGGATCCTCGCCCAGCTCCACGGCGTTCCCGTACGACTTGCTCATCTTGCGCCCGTCGAGCCCGAGGATCTTCGGAACCTCGGTGAGGTACGGGTGCGGCTCCACCAGGACCGGCTTTTTTTCCGAGCCGTAGAGGTGGTTGAAGCGGCGCACCAGCTCGCGCGCCAGCTCGAGGTGCGAGACCTGGTCCTGGCCCACGGGCACCGCGTCGGCGCCGTAGAGCGCCACGTCGGCGGTCTGTAGCACGGGATAGCCGAGGAAGCCGAAGTTGTTCAGCTCCTTCTCGCGAAGCTGCTCCTGCTGCTCCTTGTAGGTCGGCACGCGCTCGAGCCAGCCGATCGGCGCGACCATGGCGAGGAGCAGGAACAGCTCGGCGTGCTGCTTGACGTGGCTCTGGACGAACAGCGTGCAGCGCTGCGGATCCAGGCCGGCGGCGATCCAGTCGACGAACATCTCGCGCTGCGCCTCGGCGATCTTCGACGGGTCCTTGTAGTCGGTGGTGAGCGCGTGCCAGTCGGCGGAGAAGAAGAAGCACTCCGCCAGCTTGGTCAGCTCGATCCAGCTCTTGAGCGCCCCTTGGTAGTGGCCGAGGTGCATCCGCCCGGTGGGGCGCATCCCCGAAACGACCCTGCGCGGGACCCTGTGGGGCGCCGGCCGGCCGGCCGGCGCCTCGGCTTCTGCCATCTCTGCACTCCCGGGCGGCTCGCGCCGCGCGAAAAGAAGTGAGGCACCCTACCCGAAGATGCCGCCGAGGTCATCGGGCGACGTACTTGCCTCCGGCGAGCACGTACACGGTCGCGCGCCTCCCCGGCATGCACGAGCCGCGCGGATCGCCCTCCGGGCAGGAGGTCTCCTCCGTCACCATCAGCTTGCGGGGAAAACCGCGGCCGCCGACGGGCTTCACCGTCCGCTCGACCATCGGCGCCGACTCCTCCGGCGCCTCGGAGGACGCTTCGCGGGTCTTCAGCTCGAAAGCCTGCACCAGCCGATCGCCCTGCGCGTCGACGAAAGAGACGCGCTCGATCGAGGTGTGCACCGGCCCCGGGCATTCGTCGAGCCGGTCCTCGAGCTGGAGCGTATCGCGCCGCCGGCTGGTGAGGCGGACGAGCTTCAACAGCCGCGGCGGCCGGTCGGGGCCGCCGCAGACGTCGCTCGCCGGCGCGTCGATCGAGGGATCCTCTCCGCCCAGCTTGCAGTACGCGCCGCCGCGCAGCGCCTTGAGCACGGCGATGCGCTGCGACCAGAAATGCGACGTTCCCTCGTCGGCGCACATGTCCAAGCGGACGTGCACGACGAGGTCCCTGCCGCCGGTCACGCTCGCCGGCAGGAGATCGATCGCGCGAACCACGGGTTCTTCGGCGCACTCCGCGTCGGGCGCTGCCTCTCCGGGCGGCGGCACCGGGCGGAACCCGAGCTGCAGAAGGAGCTGACCCTGCTCTTTCGATCCCGGCGCCGCCCTGAGGAGCGCCGCCTTCCATTCCCTCGGGTCCACCTCCAGCATCCGCGGGCACGCGACCGAGGCGGCCAGAAGGAGCGCGAGCATGCGCTGCTCACTACCATGGCCGAGTCGTCAGGCGCGCGGGTGCTTCGCCAGGACGACCTTGAGGCGCTCGCGGTCGACGTGCGTGTAGATCTGGGTGGTGGCGATGTCCGCGTGCCCGAGCATCGCCTGCACGGCGCGCAGATCGGCGCCCCGTTCCAACAAGTGCGTGGCGAAGCTGTGGCGCAGCGTGTGCGGATGGACGTCGCGCAGACCGGCCGCGGCGGCGTAGCGGCAAAGGAGCTTCCAGAATCCCTGCCGCGTCATCCGCCGGCCGCGCTGCGTGACGAACAGCTCGCGGCTCTGCCGCGCCCGCAGCAGCGAGGCGCGGGCGCCGCGCAGGTACGTCTCCAGCGCCGCCTGGGCCCGCTGCCCCACCGGCACGATGCGCTCCTTGCCGCCCTTCCCGCGCACGCGGACGATGCCCAGCCGCGGGTCCACTGCCGCGAGCGGGAGCGCGACCAGCTCGGAGACGCGCAAGCCGCTGGCGTAGAGCAGCTCCAGCATCGCGCGGTCGCGGGCGCCCTGCGGCGTCGCGGCGTCGGGCTGGGAGAGGAGGCGGTCCACTTCCTCGACGCCGAGGAAGTCGGGGAGCGGCCGCGACCCGCGCGAGGCTTCCACGCCCTCGGTCGGGTCGATCGGCGCCAGCCCCTCCGCGCTGGCGAAACGGTGCAGCCCGCGCACGGCGGCAAGGTGCCGCGCTTGCGAGGCGCGCGACAACCCGCGCTGCTGCAGCGACGCCACGTGCTGGAGCACCTGGATCTGCGTGACCTGCGCCAGCGCCGGCACCGCGCGCGCCACCAGCCAGTCGAGGTATTCGCGCAGATCCCGCGCGTAGGATTCCAGCGTCGCCGGCTGCAGGGCGCGCTCCACGCGCAGATGCGCCAGGTAGCGATCGAGCGCGTCGTCGAGCGGCCCGGGCGCCGCCGCGGTCATCTCGCTCATGCCAGCACCCCCTCGACGCGTCCCTTTCCCTGCCGCAGCACCACCGGCTGCGGCCCGGTGAGATCGATCACCGTCGACGGCTCGTTCAGCGTCATTCCGCCGTCGAGGATGAGATCGAGCCCGTGCCCCAGCTGGTCCTGGATGTCCGTCGCTTGCACGAGCGGCTCGTCGTCGGCAAGCGCCGCGCTGGTGGTGGCGAGCGGTCTTCCCAAGCCGTGCACCAGCGCCGTCGCGACCGGAGCATCCGGCACCCGCACGCCGACGGCGCGCTGCCGGGTCAGCGCGGTGCGCGGAACCAGGCGCGTGGCGGGAAGCACCACCGTATACGGACCCGGCAGCAGGCGCCGCAGCAGGCGGAACCGATCGTTGTCGACGATCGCGTACTTCGCCACCTCGCCCAGATCGCCGCAGAGGAAGGCGAACGGCTTGCGCGGATCGCGACGCTTGAGGAGCGCCATCCGCTCGATGGCCCTCTTCTGGAAGAGATCGCAGCCGATCGCGTAGTACGTGTCGGTCGGATAGCTCACCAGGCCGCCGGCCTCGAGCACCAAGACCGCCCGCGAGACGTGCCGCGGCTGCGGGTGCACGGGGTCGATCGGCTGGATGGGAGCGCGCCTCGCCACCGCGCCATGCTGGCGGCGCGGCGCGAACGGCGCAAGAAATCGGGCGAAGCGCACGCGGCGGCCACCACCCGGTGGACCGCCGCGTACCGTCGAGGCAGGAGGGCTCTACCGCTACTCGCCGCGGCCCGAATTGATGCCCGCGCCGCCAGTCGGCGCCCGCCCTTCGCCTTCGCTTTCGCTCTCCTCGGCCTTCTTCGCCGCGGCCGCGCGGCCCAGGCGCTTTCCCTGCTCGATCAGCTCGCGGACCTTCTGGCCACCCTTGTGGCCGATCTGCGAGTAGAACTCGGGACCGCGGCTGGCGCGCACGCTCTCTCCGCCCTTCTTGCCGATCTTCTCGTAGAACTCGTGCCCGCGTTCCGCCTTGACGGTCTCTCCGCCTTTCTTGCCGATCTGCTCGTAGAAGGCCCGGCCGCGCTCCTGCGCGACCTTCACGCCTCCCTTGCGACCTGCCTCGGCAACCGTCATCCCGCCCTTCTTCTCGTCCGCCATCTCCTGCCTCCGGTGGTTGGAAGGATCCCCCCTCCCCTCCGCCGTCAGCCCCCTCGTCCGTCTAGATCCGTTTCTTGCCCTGCTCGATCAGCTCCCTGACTTTCTGGCCGCCCTTGCGGCCGATCTCCTCGTAGAAGGAAGGGCCGTACTTGTCGCGTACGGCCTCCCCACCCTTGCGGCCGCCCAGCTCTCCGCCCTTGCGGCCAATCTCCTGGTAGAACCCGACGCCGCGCTCGTCGCGCACGCGCTCGCCGCCCTTGCGGCCGGCTTCGCTGACCGTCATCCCGCCCTTGCCGTTCATGCGATTGCTCGCCATGGCCGCTCTCCCAAGTGGGCTACTCTTCGCTCGCCGCCGGCAGCACTTCGCCGCCCACTGACGGGACGTCCTGTTCGCGCGCGGCCATCGGCTTGGCCTCGTTCGCGGCCTTCTTTCCCTCTTCGATCAGCTGGCGGACCTTGTGCCCGCCCTTCTTGCCGATCTCCTCGTAGAAGGGAGTGCCGCGCTCCGCCTTGACGGCGTCGCCGCCCTTCTTGCCGATCGCCTCGTAGAAGCCGGCGCCCCGCTCCGCTTTCACGGTGTCGCCGCCCTTCTTGCCGATCTGCTCGTAGAAGCTCCGGCCCCGTTCCGCCTTGACCGTCTCGCCGCCCTTGCGGCCGATCTCCTCGTAGAAGGAGTGCCCGTACTTGTCGCGAACGGTCTGGCCCCCCTTGCGGCCTGCCTCGCTCACCGACATGGCACCCTTCTTCTTCACCACCTCATCCGCCATTCCCCACCCCTCCCGTTCAACGCCCCCTCCTCAGGGGGAAAATGTGAAAACGTACGTAAGTTTCGGGACGCCCCTTTTCCTAGGTGTGGCGCCTCCGCGCCGTGCCGCGCTCCTCGGTCCGGCGGCCCGCGGCGATGAGATCGCGCACGCGCTGGCCACCTTTGCGGCCGATCTCCTGGTAGAACTCGCGGCCCCGTTCAGCCTTCACTGCCAACCCGCCCTTCCGACCACCGATGAGGCCGCCCTTGCGGCCCGCCTCGCGCACCGTCATGCCGCCGAACTCGGGTTCGCGCAGCGAGCGCCGCCCCGTAGACCGCCGGGTCGACATCTTCAATTTCGGTGCC
This sequence comes from Myxococcales bacterium, assembly GCA_045802765.1. Lineage (GTDB taxonomy): Bacteria > Myxococcota > Myxococcia > Myxococcales > 40CM-4-68-19 > VBKO01. The sequence goes on along the minus strand of JBJMQJ010000353.1, from coordinate 16,052 downwards.
GAGCCACGGCGCGTCTGTCTGCTGGTCCGCTGGGTTTTCTTGTTGGCCATCTCGTCCTCTTGCCCCCGAATCGCCTTAAGCCCCCGCGAACGTTGAATCTTTGGACGGTGGCCGGGACTGCAAGCCGCCGGCCACGCATCCGCTGAAAACAGTGGCGGCCCGGCGCACCTGTCCGACACCGGACTGTCAACGAGCGAAAGCTAGGACGCCCTGCCGCGAGGTGCAAGCGGGCAACCTTCTGCAACTGCTAAGGAAAGGTGTCAGGACCTTCCGGCCAGCTCAGCGATGGCCGTCGCCACGGCGGCTTGGAGCTCGCTCAGCCGATCGTCGGAAGCGATCTTGCGGGCGCCTGCCCGCCCGGACGCCTCGCGTAGGTAGAAGGCGTCGGTCGCGCGGTTCCCTTCCGTGGCGATACGAGCGACATCGATGGAGGCGCCTGCCCTGTGCAGGGCGTCGGCGATGGCATGCAGGAGGCCCGGTCTGTCTTGCGTGAACACGTCGAGGATGGTGCAGTCCTCGCTGGAAACGTTGTCTACCCGCACTTTCGTCTCCACCGCCGGAGCAGCCGAGGCGGCCCAGGACGCGCGGCGCAAGCGTCGCTGCACCAGGCGGTGCGGGTCTTCGGCGCCGCTCAGCAACCGGAGCAGATCGGCGTGGGCTGCCTGCCACCGTCCCGCGGCCGGCGTGCCGCCGCCGGGCTCGCGCACGATGAACTGGTCGAGCGCGGTGCCGTCCTCGAGCGAGTTCACCTCGGCGGCGAGGATGTCGATCCCGTTGGCGGCGAGAGCGGCGGAGAACAGGGCCAAGAGGCCAGCGCGGTCCGGCGCGACCAAGGTCAACTCGGCCTCGCCGGATTCGGGCTGCCGCAGCTCGGCCGCGAACCCGGTCCGGCGCGCGAGCACCCAGAGCTTGAGGTGCCTGGCGGCGTCGTTCGGCCGCGCGGTGCTCACGTACCGCTCGGGGAGGGCGCGAGCGAACTCTCCGACCGCCTTGCGGGCGGCCGCGTCGTCGAGGAGCGGCTCGATCGCCCGTCCCAGGCGCTCCCTGCGCAGCTCGAGCGACTCGGCGTGCGCCGGCTGGTCCAGGTCCTCGGCGAGCAAGGTCGCGTGCGCCTTCTCGTAGAGCAGCCGGAGGAGGCGCGACTTCCACTCCGTCCAGTTCTCCGGGGAGACGCTCGCCATGTCGGTGTACGTCAGGAGGTACAACATCTCCAGCCGTTCGACAGTTCGGAGCTCGTGGGCGAACGACGCGATCAGCGCCATGTCCTCGAGATCGCGCCGCTGCGAGAGGTGGCTCATCTTGAGGTGCGCGAGGACGAGCCACTCCACGTCGGCGGCGTCGCCGGGGTCCATCGCGATCCGCTGCGCGTAGGCGCGAACCAGCTCCGCTCCGCGCGCGCTGTGGTCGGGCCCGAGCCCCTTGCCCAGGTCGTGGAAGAGGAGCCCCAGCATCAGCACCAGCGGCCGCTGCTGCGCGCGCGCGATGCGGGTCAGCTCGGGTTCGGTATCCGACAGCGCGCCGGCGCGCAGCCGCATCAAGCGCTGCAGGGCGAAGACCGTATGCGTGTCGACCGTGTACACGTGATAAAGACTGTGCTGCGCGCGCGCCCGCAGCCGTCCGACCTCGGGAAAAAGCGCGCCGAGAATGCCCAGCTCGTGGAGCGGCGCGAGCGCCTGGCCCTCGCTGCCCTCGCGCACCAGGTACTGCCAGAACTCCAGATGCGCGTCGCGGTCGGTGGCGAGGCCAGGCCCGAGCCGCTGCAGCTCCTGCACCAGCAGATCGCGCGCGTAGCTGTACACCGGCGCGCCGTAGGTCTCGGCGACGGCGAAAATGCGCACCAGGTCGGCGGGGCGGCGCGCGAAGACCTCGCGGTCGTGCACCGTCACGCGGCCCTGCCAGAGTTGGAACGCGTTGTCGATCGGCTTGGGCGGCGGCGGCGGGCGGCGGCCGAAGATGCCCGTCGGACGCGGCGCGTCCTCCACGGCGCAGCGATCGATGAGCGCGTCGGAGGCGCGGGCGATCTCCTGCAGCGCGATGTACGTCTCGCGCATGAGCTGCTCGATGGCCAGCTCGGTGGGCGAGTCGCGATATCCAAGCTCGGTGGCGGCGCGCCGCTGGTTGTCGAAGGTGAGGCGATCGTCGCGCCGGCCAGTCGCGTAATGCAGCTCGTTGCGCAGGCGCCAGAGCAGGTCGCGCGCGGCGCGGGCCTCCTTGACCTCGCGCGCGGGCAAGAGGCCGCGCTCTCCGGCTTCGCCCAGGCCTGCCACCTTGTGGCGGACGCGCGCGATCCAGAGCCCGGCCTGCAGGTCGCGCAGTCCGCCCTTGCCTTGCTTGAGGTGCGGCTCGAGCAGCCACACCGAGCCGCCGTAGCGCTTCCTGCGGACCTGCAGCTCCTCCAGCTTCTCCTGGATGAACTCCTCCACCTTGCGCGCCTCGAGCTCGGTGACCATCGCCCGCTCGAGGTCCTTGAACAGCGCCGGATCGCCGCAGACGAGGCGGCAGTCGAGCAGCGCGGTGCGGGCGGTGTGGTCCTCGCGCGCGAGCGACAGCGTCTGCCCCAGCGTCCGCGCCGCGAAGCCCGCTTCGAGGCCGGCGTCCCACAAGGCGCGATGCAACCGCTCGGCCACGGCGTCGGCCCGCGCCCGGTCCGCCGCGCTCGCGTCGTCGGACGGGAGCAGCGCGAGAAGGTCCACGTCGCTGCGCGGCGCGAGCTCGTTGCGGCCGTATCCGCCCGTCGCGATCAGCGCGACCCTGGGCGGCTCGCTCCCCTGCAGCTCGCCGCCGATGGCAGCGAACATCTGCTGCACGACCTCGTCGGTCAGCGCGGAGATCGAGCGCACCACCTCCTGTCCCCCGGCACCGCTCCGGTGCCGATCGAGGATCTCCGCCCTGCCCGCCTCGAGGCGCGTGCGTGCGGCCGCCGCGGCCGGCGCCGGCGACACCTTGCCACCGCTGACGCGCGTACCCGGATCGCCCGGCTGCAGTGCCATGCCCCGAGCATAGCCGTTCGCGGCGCAGGTCGCGCCGGTTTCGCGACGCGATTGCTCGGCGGCGCTCAGGCCGACAACATTGTCAGCTTCCGGCGCTCAGGCCGTGGGCGGCGGCTGCTGCGGCGTCTTCGGTGGATCGCCTCGCGGCGGACCGCGCCGGTCCGGATCTTTTCGTTCAGGCTCTCTCCGTGGCGGCTCCTTTCTCTGCGGCTCCCGGCGGGGCGGCTCCTTGCGCGGCGGCTCCGGCGGCTGCGGATCCTTCTCGGCTCCCGGCATGGCAAGACGCCCGGCTCCGACATCTCCCCGAGGGGGTCCACGCTCAGATTGACGTGTCTCTTGGACCGCTGAAAAAAGCCGGCAACGTAGCCAACGTGTCCACCCGATCGGGTCACGCTCAAACGACGGTCTGTCTAGCTCATTTCGGGGCACCTACTAGACGCCTCATCGGGACCCGGAAAGCCGTCGTTGGGGCCAATCGACGTGTACCATAGGAACGAGGAGCGAGGAGGCCCGCGGAGCGCGCGCCATCTGTCCAGGCTCTTGTAGCCACGATAGCACGGTCCGCCGATCGACTGCGCATCGTTCCAGATCAAATGACCGGGGGCTGAATGTCCAACCTGACGTGTCCGCTCTGTGGGAGTGAGAAAAGCCGGAACTTCGTGCTGGAGGTTATCCATCTGGAAGGTGCAGACGCCATCGAATATCGGTGCTCTGCTTGCGGCGTCTTCCGCTGCACTCGAGAGTTCAATGACGGCGCTCGCCAATTTCTCGGCGACGACGCCGCCAAGCTCTCCTGGGCCGTTCGGGCCGCCACGGATTCGGCAGGCGCCCTCTCGACGATCCTCGACCCACTGTCTTACAAGGAGGTTTCTGCAGGCGTTTCACCCCCTGCCGATCCATTGGAACAGCTCGATCGGCTCCTCGTGGCGATCGGCTCCCGTCTGCAGCGCTTCGAAGACCAGGCGATCGACGCGCCGGGAGCGTGGCAAGCTCGGGCTTTCGCGCGCAGTCATGCCGAGTTCGACAGGCTCGCCCGCGAGCTACTGGGCTCGATCGAACAATCGGAATCCAGGTTCACCGAGCATCCGTACTTGAACAAATATTCATTGACGAAGGAGGGCTGGGAACGCTACCGGCGCCTGCAGGGATCTTCCCCCTCGGGAAATCAAGCGTTCGTGGCTATGTCATTCGCCGAGGAGCTCAAGGCGATCTTCCACTCCGGAATCGCCGCGGCGCTGAGAGAATCGGGATGGTCGCCCTACCGGGCGGACGTAGCCGAACACAACGGCATGATCATCGACGAAGTCATCGCACAGATCCGCGCCAGCCGCCTCGTCATCGCCGACGCTACCGGCGACCGGCACAACGTCTACTTCGAAGCGGGCTTTGCCGAAGGGCTTGGACGTCCGGTGATCTGGACGATTCAGCAAGGAGCGGTCCGGCATTTCGACGTTAACCAGCGCAATTTCATCGAATGGACGGAAGCGGAAGGTCTCAGGCGGCGGCTTGTCAGCCGCATCAACGCGATAGGGCTCGGACGCGCGCCGCGGAAATGAGCGCCAATGAAGTCTGTTTCCGTCCAATCGTAGGCCCAGTTGGCCGACGTTGTCGGCGACGTAGCTCGGCTGGGGCATGTTGCGTAGCGGACGAGCAGCCTCGATCGCGCGCCCCGCGCGCGCGCCACCCTCAAGGATCCATCGCACGCGCCAGGCGCTGGCGGCCGTCGACGAAGTCCTTGACCCCGCGGGCGATGGCGTCCGCGGCGCCGCTTTGGAACTTGTGGTTGCGCAGCCGAACCTCTTCCGCGGGATTGGAGATGAACCCCGTCTCGACGAGGATCGCGGGCATGTGCGCGCCGAGCAGGACGTAGAAGAGCGCTTGCTTGACGCCGTGGTCCTCCACCCTGCCGGCGCGCGCGCGCAGGTTGCGAACCAGCGAGGTCTGCACCGCTTGCGCCAGATCGCGGGCGTCGCTCGCGTTCGCGCGCGTGGCTAGGTCGGCGAGGATGAGCCGCAGATCGGAAACGGTGCGTTCCGCGTCGGCGTTCTCGAACGTCGCCAGCCGCGTCGCGTAGCGATCGCTCGCCACGTTCAGCGTCCACGTCTCCACTCCCGAGAGCGACCGCCGTCGCGCCGCATTGCAATGAACGGAGACGAACAGGTCCGCGCGCGCCTGGTTGGCGATGCGCGTACGCTCGTCGAGGGAGACGTAGCTGTCGTCCTTGCGCGTGAGGACGACCGTGAACCCGAGCGCGCGCAGGCGCTGGGCCAGCACGCGCGCGATGGCCAAGGCGACGTCCTTCTCGCGAATGCCGTGCGGCCCGACGGCGCCGGTATCGCGGCCGCCGTGGCCGGGATCGACCACTACGCGCCGCATCTTGAGGCCCAGCTGCGCGGCGACCGACGCCGGGGACTTCCGCGCCGCGGAGCGAAGCTCCCGCGCCTTTGCCGCCGGATTCCCCGCCCTTGCCGGCGCCTCCTCCCGCGGCGGCAGGGCGGCCTTGACCGTCAGCCCGGAGATCGGCTCCGGCGCTTCCGGCTCCGGCGGCAGCCTGGTCCCCTCCTCCGAACCGGCGGCGCTCCCGGCGACGGCGGCTGCCTGCGCCCGCGCTGCCTCGATGACCTGATCGACGAGCTTCCCGGCCGCGGCGGGGACGTCGTCGGCGGCCTCCCCGGCATCGTCTTCGCCCTCGTCGGCAGGCGCTTCCGCCGGCGCAGCCGAGCGGGCTGGTCGTTCCTCCACCGCCTCGCCCGCGTGCGCTGGCTCTCCCCCGGCACGCGGCTTCGCGAGAGCGCTGGGCTCGGAGGCCGCGGGCGCGTCCTCCTCCTCGTCCTCCGCCTCGACCGGCAGGACGGCGCGCTGGCGCGGAGCAGCTGGTGCGCGTGCCTGCGCCCGGCGACGGAGCGATCGCGCCAGAGGCGTCGCCGCTCGCGCCTCGGGCGTGCCGCCATAGCGCGCGACGAGCCTGCGCGCCGCCGAGCTGGCCGCCTTCGCATCGCCGCTGCGATCGGCGAGCTGCGCGGCGAGCAGGAGCGCGCGCGGAGCCGGCGAGCTGCCCGTATACGCTTCGTCGACCCTCCGGTATGCCGCGACGGCCGCGGCGGCGTCGCGCCGCGAACGCGAGACGCTCCACAGGTCCTCGCGCGCCCGCGCCGCCCAGAGGCTCGCTTCGGCGGCCCGCGATCCACCGGGAGCAGCCCGCACGGCGCCGTCCAGCTCGCGGATGACTGCCTCCCACGCGTCGCGGTGCCTGCGCCGCTTCGAGTCGCCGCGCAGGCGCTCCAAGGCGGCCTTTCCCGCCTCGAGCCTCTTCTCCTGCAGCGCTCGCCCGGACACTGCGGCCTCCGCCCCGCCATGGGCGAGGAGGACCGCGCAAATGAGCGCAGCTGCGCGCCTGTGCGTCACCCCGCGACCGTCGCATACACCTCGATCGCGTCAACTTTTCCGCGGCGCTCAGTGCAGCACGACGGCATCGAGGTGCAGATCGAGCTGGCCGCGCACCGCGTCCTGCACCGGCTTGAGCCGCCGCCGGCTGCCGCAGCGGCACCGGCGCAGCGAGGCGAGGTACGCCGGCCACATCGCCTCGACCACGAATTCGGCTTGGCTGCCGCACTGCTCCCGCACCAGCTCCGCGTGGCGGCGCTGCGCGTCGCCCACGGTGCGTTCCCGCAGCACGCGGTTGCAGGTCGGGCACCTCCACAGCTTCACGACGTCCATCGCGTCCCTCCGCGGCCGTTGCCATCGGCCTCGGAGCGAACCGTACCGCGAGGGTCTGACAATGCGTTCAGTATCCGAGCTCGGAACGTCAGGGATCCCGGGAAGTTACACGCGACTCAGCGCAGCTTCTTCTGCTGCTCGTGGAGCCAGAGCAGCGCCTCGAGCGGGCTCGTGCGCGGCAGGTCGAGCGCGCCGAGCGCCTCGGCGAGCTGCGCCGCCCGTGGATCGGCGGGCGGCGCCGCATCCCGCGGCGCGGCGGGGACGGCTTCTCCGAACAGGCCGAGCTGCGCACGCGACTTTCGCCGCGCGGAGGCGAGCGCGGGATGTCCGGCCTCGTCCAGCTCCTGCGCCTCGAGGTTGCCGAGGATCTCCCGCGCGCGGCGAAGCACCGCTTCGGGAAGACCGGCGAGCCGCGCGACGTGGATCCCATAGCTGCGCGAGGCCGCGCCGGGGACCACCTTGCGCAGGAAGACCACCCGGCCGTCCACGTCCGAGACCGCCATCGTCAGGTTCAGCACGCGCGGCTTCTCGCGCGCCAGGTCGCACAGCTCGTGGTAGTGCGTCGCGAACAAGGTCCGCGCGCGCGCCACGTCGTGCAGGTGCTCGGCGATGGCCCACGCCAGGGCGAGGCCGTCGAACGTACTCGTCCCCCTCCCCACCTCGTCGAGGAGCAAGAGCGAGCGCGGCGTCGCCTGGTGCAGGATGCGCGCGCACTCCGCCATCTCCACCATGAACGTGCTCTGGCCGCGCGCCAGATCGTCGGCGGCGCCCACCCGGGTGAAGAGCCGGTCGACCAGCCCGATGCGGGCGCGCTGAGCCGGCACGAACGACCCAGCTTGCGCCAGCACCACGATGAGCGCCACCTGGCGCATGGCGGTGCTCTTGCCGGCCATGTTGGGACCGGTGAGCACCACCAGGCGCCGCTCGGCGTCGAGGGAGAGATCGTTGGGCACGAAGGGCCCGCCGCCGGACGCGGCCAGCGCCCGCTCCACGACGGGATGGCGGCCTTGCGCCACCTCGATGACGTCGGAGCCGTCGACCGCGGGCCGCACCCACCCGGACTCGGCGGCGACGCGAGCGAACGAGAGCAGCGCGTCCGCTTCCGCCGCCGCGGCGGCGCAGGCGCGCAGGTCGGCGCTGCGCGACAGCACGGCGGCGCGCAGCTCCTCGAAGATGTGCTGCTCCAGCGCGGCGCGCCGCTCCTCGGCCGACAGCACGCGCGCCTCGTGCTCGGCGAGCGCCGGCATGATGAACCGCTCCGCGCCGACGGTTGCGGACCTTCGCTGGTAGTCGGCCGGAACGAGGTGCAGGTTGGGCTTGGTGACCTCGATGTAGAAGCCGGTGACGCGGTTGTAGCGGACCTTCAGGGACTGGATGCCGGTGCGCGTCCGCTCCTGCGCCTCGAGCGCGGCGATCGCCGCGCGCCCTCCCTGCGCCAGATCGGCAAGCTCGTCCAGGTCGGCGCGGTAACCCTGCCGGACGAATCCCGGCTCCCGGCCCGCGGGGACCTCGTCCGCGAGGGCGCGGTCGAGCAGCAAGGACAAGTCGTGCGGCGCGCAAAGGGGCGGAGCGAGCTCGCGCAGGCGTTCTGCGGAACAGGAGGCGAGGCGGCCCGCGAGCCCGGGCATCCTCTGCAGCGACGCGCGCAGACCGGCCAGATCGCGCGGCGCGCCCTGCCCCACCGCGAGCCGCCCGAGCAGGCGCTCCACGTCGAGAATCCCGCGCAGCTCGTCGGAGATCTCCTCGCGCGTGACCGCCGCGTGCGCCAGCTCCTCGACGGCGTCCTGGCGCGCGGAGATGGGCCGCAGATCGGTGAGCGGCGCGGCCAGCCAGCGCGCCAGCAGCCGCGAGCCCGCCGCGGTCAGCGTCCGATCCACCACCGAGAGCAGCGTTCCCTCGCGCAGACCGGAAGGCGAGCGGAAGAGCTCCAGGTTCTGCACCGCCGCGGGATCGATCCACAGCGCCTGCGCGGATTGCTCCACCTGGACGCGGACGACGTGCTGCGCGGCGGAGCGCTGCGTCTCCTGCAGGTACGAGAGCGCCTCCGCCGCCGCCTGCGCCGAAAGAGGGTCGCGGAGCCCGAAGCCGTCGAGCGTCGCGACGCCGAGGTGGCGCTGGAGGAACCGCTGCGCTTCCGCCGGCTCGCGCGGAGCGCGCGCCTCGACGCTCACCGCGCCGCTCGCCTTGCGCAGCGTCTCCTCCAGCGGCGTCCCGAGCAGCTCTTCCGCGAGGAGCAGCTCGCGCGGACGCGCCCGCTGCAGCTCGTCCACCGCCGATTCGACGCCGCCGGGCTGCAGCGCGCGCAGCTCGCCCGTCGCGGCGTCGAGGAGCGCCACCGCGGCGCGGTCGCCGTCGAGCGCGACAGCGGCGAGCCAGACCGGCTCGCGCGCGTCCTCCTCGTCGAAGAGGGTGCCCGGCGTGACCAGGCGCACGATCTCGCGCCGGACGAGCTGCTTGCCGGGACCGGGGACCTCGACCTGATCGCAGAGGGCGACCTTGTGACCCGCCGCCACCAAGCGCGCGACGTATCCCTTGGCGGAATGGTGTGGAACCCCGGCCATGGGAACGCGCTCGTCGCCCTTGGCGCGGCTCGTCAGCGTGATCCCCAAGAGCTGCGCCGCCACCCGCGCATCCTCGTAGAACAGCTCGTAGAAGTCGCCGAGGCGAAAGAAGAGCAGCGCGTCTTTTGCCTGCGCCTTGGCCTCCTGGTACTGCCGGAGCATCGGCGTAGTCGCGGGTTCTGAAACCACCTGGACGGGTTCGGCCACTGTCCGCTGTGTACCAGAAAGCTGCCGTGCCGCAGCGCGGCGGTGAAATGCGGGGAGGGCGTCGGCCGTTCGGCTCGACCGAGGTGCCGCGCCGCATGCTCCGGCCGCTGCTCGCGCTGGCGCTGGTCTGCGGACCTGCGCTGCCGGCGTCCGCCCAGGATCGGGCCGCCTCGCAGCCGGCGGCGAGCTTCTTCCGCAGCATCCACGCAGCCCGCCGCTCGGGGCCGGTGAGCATCGATGGGCGCGCCGACGAGCTCGCCTGGAACGCCGCGGAGCTGGGCGACGGATTCACCCAATTCGAGCCCGACGAGGGCGCTCCGCCGACCGCCCCCACCCGGTTCCGCGTCCTCTGGGACGACGACGCAATCTACGTCGCCATCGAGTGCGACGATCCGTTGGCCCCGACCGCGACGCTCAGCCGCCGCGATCGGGCGGTGGAAGGAGACTGGGTGTCCTTCGATCTGGACACCACCAACGACCGCCGCACGGCGTACCACTTCCAGGTCTTCGCCGGCGGCCAGCAACTCGATGCGCTGCACTTCAACGACACCGATTTCACCACCGATTGGGACGCGGCCTGGGAAAGCGCGGTTTCGCGCACGGAATCCGGCTGGTCGGCGGAGGTCCGCATTCCGCTGCGCATCCTGCGGGTGCCGGAAGGCGCGACTGAGTTCGGCTTCAACGTCTACCGCTACCTCGCCCGCCGCAAGGAGCAGGATCAGTGGCGCTACCGGCCGCGCGGAGCGTCCGGAGACGTGAGCCTCCTCGGACTGCTCACCGGGCTGCGCGGCATCCACCCGGTGCGCTCGCTGGAGCTGCGACCGTATCTGGCGTCGCGCAGCACCATGACGACTCCGGCGCCGGGTCCCGCCGGAGCGCCGTTCCGCTTCGCGCCCTGCTCCTCGTTCGGCATCGGCGCGAACGGCGTGGCCGCGGGTTGCGCCGGCCTCGACCTGCGCTACTCGCTGGCGAGCGATCTCTCCCTGGTCGCCACCGTCAATCCGGACTTCGGCCAGGTGGAAGCCGACCAGCGCGTCCTGAACCTCTCCACGTTCGAGACCTTCTTCCCGGAAAAGCGGCCCTTCTTCACCGAAGGGCTCGACCTCTTCCAGTCTCCGCTCCGGATCAGCTTCGGCGGAGCGTACGGAGGCGATGCGTACCAGGTCTTCTACTCGCGCCGGATCGGGAAGCCGCCGCCCGACTGGGACGCCGCGAACGGCACCCTGCTCTATCAGCCCAGCGCGCAGCCGGTCGGCGCCGCCAGCAAGCTGAGCGGCACCGTCGGCGCCGCCGCGGTGGGCCTGCTCACCGCCTACGAGCCGCGCATGGAGGCGCAGGTGTTTCGCGACGGCGCCATCGCCGACGTGCGCACCGCCGAGGCAGCGCAGAGCGAAGTGCTGCGCGTCCGCGTTCCGCTCTCGGAGCGGGCCCTCCTCGGCATGGTGGCGACGGCGCGCGATCCTCTCTTCGCCTCCTCGTCGTCCGATCTCACCCGCCGGCACTCGCACGTCGGCGGCGCCGACTTCACCACCTTCGATACGCATCGCGACTGGAGCTTCACCGCACAGGCGGTCGGGTCGGTCCTGAGCGGCGGCGACGCCGACGTCCAGGACGACGGAACGGTGCTCGGGAACGGATCGAGCGGTGTGGCGGTGAGCGGGAAGGTGCAGAAGAGCGCCGGCCCGCTGATCGGCTTCGTCAGCAGCGACTGGCTGGCGCCGCAATTCACCGTGAACGATCTCGGGTTCATGAAGCGCGCCAACCTGTTCCGCGGGTTCGGCTACCTGCAGCTGCGCGACGTGCACCCGAGCTCCTGGTACCAGCGCGCGCTCGTCGGCGGCTGGGTGCGGCAAGTGCGCGACTCGACCCTCCAGCTCGCGCTGTCGCAGGAGGTCGGCATCGAGACGTACGCGCAGCTGAATTCCCAGTGGGACCTGGGCTTCTACGGGTACGCGTCGACTCCCGCGGTCGACGACCGGGAGCTGCGCGACGGCACGCCCATCGAGCGCCAGGCCCTGCACGGTGGCGGAGCGAGCTTCAACAGCGACTCGCGCAAGCCGGTGCAGGTCGGCGGGTACATGGACTATAGCCGGGGGACCCCGCGCTTCGAGCGCAACTACGACTTCGGCGCGTACCTCACGCTGCGACCCATGCCGCGGCTGGAGGCGACCCTGTCCGTCGACTTCGCGCGCGCCGACGGCGCCGTCCGCCGGATCCGCACCGCGGCCCTGCCTTCCAGCGCCGATCCCGCGATGGGCGAGCTCGATCGCGCGGCGGCGACGCAGCGCGATCGCTTCTACCTCCTCGCCCCGCAATCGTCGCGCTCGCTGAGCAGCATCGTCCGCGCCACCTACGCCTTCTCGCCGCACCTCACCCTCCAGCTCTACACGCAGCTCTTCGGCGCGGGAGTCGCCTACGGCGATGCGCTTCGCGCCGACGTGCCGGCGGGAAGATCGACGGTGCGCTTCTCGCAGCTCCGGCCGGCGGTGGGCGACGAGCCGGAGCCGGACCAGCTCGACGACCGCCAGGCGGCCCTGAACGTGAACGTGATCCTCCGGTGGGAATGGCGGCTGGGATCGACCCTCTATCTCGTCTACGCCCATCAAAGCTCGGCCGACTTCACTCCGCGGCCCGGCGGCCTGGACCTGGCGGGCGAGATCGGCGCGGTGGGGAGCGGCGCGGCGACCCACGGCGACACCTTCCTGGTCAAGATCGACTTCTTCAAGGCGCTCTGATCTTTCCGCGAGCGCAAGCCACAAGCTTGGTAGTCTCTCCCCGATGATCCAGGCGGTGAAGGACCTGCAGCGGCTGCGCGAGATCAGCGCGGTCGTGGTGCGGCACGGGTTCGGCGAGCTGCTCGACCGCAGCCGCCTCTGGGACGTGCTCGGCCGGCGCGAGCCGGGCGAGCGGCCCTCCCGCGCCGACATGCGCGCCACCAGCGCGCGCCGGTTCCGCGAGACCCTCGCCGACCTGGGGCCCACCTTCATCAAGCTGGGCCAGATCCTCTCCTCCCGCCCCGACCTCCTGCCGCCCGACTTCATCACCGAGCTCTCGCAGCTGCAGGACAGCGCGCCGCCGATGCCGCTGGAGACGGTGCTGCGCCTCATCCAGCAGGGGCTGGGGCGCCCCGCCAGCGAGCTGTTCGCCCACATCGATCAGGAGCCGCTCGCCTCCGCCTCCATCGCGCAGGTGCATCGCGCGCGGTTGCCCGGCGGCGAGAGCGTGGTGGTCAAGGTGCAGCGCCCGGGCATCGAAGAGCAGATCCGGTCCGACACCGACCTCCTCTTCTACCTGGCGCGGTTTCTCGAGGGCGTGATCGAGGAGACCGGCATCTACACGCCGACGGGCATCGTCAGCGAGTTCCGCCAGGCCATGCTCGTCGAGCTCGATTTCGAGAACGAAGCGCGCAACATCGAGGAGTTCGCGAAGACGCACGCGGGCCGCGAGCTGGTGGTCATCCCGCGGGTCGTGCGCACGCATTCCTCCCGCACCGTGCTCACTCTCGAGGAGCTCGTCGGCGTGAAGCTCAAGACGGTGCTGGAGGATCCCAGCGCCGAGGGCATCGACCGCAAGGCGCTCGCCCGCAACATCCTGGACGCGTCCTTCCACCAGCTGTTCGCGGACGGCCTGTTCCACGGCGACCCGCATCCGGGCAACGTCATCGTCCTGCCGGGCAACCGCCTCGGGCTCATCGACTTCGGCCTGGTCGGGCGCCTCTCCAAGGGCATGCAGGAGTCGATCATCCTGCTCGTGCTGGCCATCAGCCTGCGCGATCCGGACACGGTGGCGCGGCTCCTCTACAAGGTGGGCGTCCCCGACGAGCGCATCAACCTGCACCAGTTCCGCGCCGACATCCACGACATCCTCGACCGATATCTGGGGCTCAAGCTGTCGGAGGTCAGCTCGACCACCCTGCTCCACGAGCTGACCGATCTGGCGCTCAAGTACCGGATCAAGATCCCCAAGGAGTACGCCGTCCTCTCCAAGGCCTCGGCGACGACCGAAGGGATCCTGCGCCAGCTCGACCCCGATCTCGACGTCGTCGACGTGGCGCTGCCGTACGCCAAGCAGCTCCTCTGGGAGCGCTACAACCCGACCTCGATGAGCGGCGGCGCGATGCGCATGCTTCTCCAGCTGCAGGGCTTCCTGCAGGACACGCCGCAGCAGCTCTCGCAGATCCTGATGGACCTCGAGGGCGGCAAGTTCCACGTCACCGTCCGCAACGAGGAGATGGCGAAGCTCAACCTCAACGTGAAGGCGCTGGGCATCCTCGTCTTCATGGGCTCCATCGCCTCCGGGCTCATCGCCGGGGCCTTCTCGCTGGTCGGCCGCGCCTCCGATCCGGTCACCGGAACGACCCGCTGGCCGGTGCCGGCGCTCGCGGGGCTCGCGCTCGCCGCCATGCTGTTCGGCGCCGCGGTCACCTGGACCCTGGTGAGCGGCCGCCTGAAGAAGCTCTCCGTGCGGCGCTTCTTCAAGTAGCTCGCGTCAGCTCTTCTCGTCGTCCGGCGGCGGAGCGGGAAGCGCGTCGATCACCGGCAGCGCCTCGATCGGTTCGGGCCGCTGCAGCACGGCGGGCGCGGGAGGAACCGGCTGGGGCTCGGGCGGAAGATCGATCAACCCCTCCGCGTCCGCGGCGAGAGCGGCGAGGGCGCCCTGCCGCGCCACCTCGAGCCAGGCGAACACGGCGCCGAAGGCGAGTCCCGCCGCGAGCCGCGGCGGCAGCGCCACGAGCAGGAAGGCGGGATCGAATCCGGTCCAGAGGATCCCGGTGAACAGCCCGGCGACGGTGGCGACCACCGCCTCGAGGAGCAGGAAGGCGAGCTGGATCGCGACGCACGCGCCGAGGCGGCGGCCGAGCACGTCCGACGCGCGCGCGAACGCCGCCAGCGCGCCTTCTCCGAAGGCGGCGGCGCGCACGAGCATCAACCGCGCGAGAGCGTCGAGCAGGACCGCGCCGGCGATCCCCACGCAAGCGGCGAGCGCGAGCAGCGCGAACGCCGCCGCCGTCGGCCGCCCCAGCATCGCCACCGCCCCCCAGAGGACGCCGGCCAAAAGCGACAGCTCGAAGGCGAGCAGCAGCGCGGCGCCGAGAGCGCCCGCCGCGACGACCCGCGCGAATCCGCGCACCGCGAGCGGCCAGAAGTGCCCCGCCGGCGGCCGCCGCTGCAGCTCCGCGTCCGCGGCGAGCACGGGCAACGCGCCGGCCCAGAACGCGCTCCCGATCGTCCAGGAGATGCCCGCCGCGGCGAGCGCGCCGCCGGCCAGCGCCCAGCGCATCTTCCCCAGCGCGACGGCCGCCGCCACGACCCCGAGGAGCGGCTCGAGACGTCCCACCGCCGCCGCGACGAGGATCGCGGCCGAGAGCCAGGGGAGCAGGGAGAGCACGCTTCCCACCGCGTCCAAGAGCGCTTTCCCGAAGGAAAGCTCGGGATTCCGCGAGGCGGCGCGGAGCCCGAGCCGGACCGCCTGGTTGGCGCGCAGCATGGCCGGCACGTCTACCCCATCGCACCCCCCTCCGGAAGGTAGGCGGAAGGTTCCTTGAGAAGCACCCATGTGCAGTTCTACAGTGAGTGAAGCGGAGTTTCCCCGGCGCGGAGCGTGGATGGCGGAAGCGGCTGACATCCCTTCGTCGGTCCTGGTGGTGGACGACGAGCCGATCGTGCTGCAGCTCTTCTCGCGCGTGCTGAGCGAGAAGGGGCTGCGCACGCGCACCGCCTCCAGCGCCGAGGAGGCGTTGAAGCTCCTCGAGCAGGGCGGCATCGCCTGCGTGCTCGCCGACAAGAACATGCCGGGCATGGACGGCATCGAGATGCTCCGCCGCGTCCGCGAGGCGCAGCCCCACTGCGCGTTCATCGTCATGACCGGCTACGCCTCCACCGAGTCCGCCATCGAGGCGCTGCGGCTCGGCGCGGTCGACTACCTGCAGAAGCCCTTCGAAGATCTGCACGTGGTCGCGCAACGGATCGAGGACGCGATCGAGCAGGTGCGCAGCGACATCGATCGCTCCGCGGCGCTGGCGCGGCTGGGCGCGTCCGAGCACCGCGAGGCGCCGGCGCCCGAGGACGCCGCGGACCCGGGCGCACCGATCCAGATGCTGGAAGCGCGCGTCCGGCAGGCCACCGAGGACCTGCGCGCGCGCTGCCTGCAGCTGCTCTCGCGGCTGGTCGCGAGCAAGGGCGCCGGGCGCGAAGTGCTCCTCTCCGGCGAGCGCATCCTCGACGAGGTCCGGCGCGCGCGCGAGGGGAAACCGGGCGAGGAGATGGCCCGCATCGAGCGGTTGCTGGAGGAGCACCTGGCGCTGGCGCGCCACGCGCAAAGCCGGTAGCAGCGGCGCGCACAAAGGCTCACGTTCCCACCCATTCGGGAAATTGATGGCCAAGCGAACCGTGCCCTACAGTCGATGAGCAGACGGGTGCACCGTCGGCGCGCTTCTCGGAGACCGCCAACGATGTCGTTTCGCGCCCGCCTCTTTGCCTTCCTCGCCCTGACCGGCGTCCTGCCCGTGGCGCTGCTGGGATGGCTGTCGTTCTCGCTCCACCGAGCCGAGGTGGAGCGCACCGTCAGCCGCGCCCAG
>JBJMQJ010000352.1:0-5936 GCA_045802765.1 Myxococcales bacterium | reverse complement strand
CGTCTCCGCCGTCGCGGGCGCCAACGTGGACGGGAAGACGCTCGTCTACGTCGGCGCCGCGAGCGGCGGCGTGTGGAAGAGCCAGGACGGCGGCACGCGCTTCCGGCCGGTCTTCGACAAGCAGCCCGTGCAGTCGATCGGCGCGATTACCATCGACCCGCGCGACCCGCGGACCGTCTGGGTCGGCACCGGCGAGACCTGGACGCGCAACTCGGTCTCCATCGGCGACGGCATCTACAGGTCGACCGACGGCGGCGAAACGTGGGCCCACATGGGCCTGCCGGAGAGCGAGCGCATCGCCCGCATCGTCGTGCATCCGAAGAGCTCGAACCTGGTCTACGCATGCGTGACGGGCAAGCTGTGGAGCGACAGCAAGGAGCGCGGCGTCTATCGCACCAGCGACGGCGGGAAGACCTGGTCGCTCATCTTGAGCTACGCGGGCAACGCCTCGACGGGCTGCTCGAGCCTGACCATGGATCCGAAGAACCCGGACGTGCTGTTCGCCGGCATGTGGGATTTCCGCCGTAAAGGGTGGTCATTCCGCTCGGGCGGCGACGGCCCGAACGCTCCCAGCGGCAGCGCTCTGTTGCGCAGCGCGGACGGCGGAAAGACCTGGAAGACGGTCGAAGGCAACGGACTGCCGAGATACCCCTGGGGCCGCGTGGAAGTGGTGATCGCGCCCTCCGCGCCCAAGCGCGTCTACGCCTTCGTCGAGTCGGAGCACTCCGCCCTCTATCGCTCCGACGACGGCGGCAAGAAATGGATCGCCCTCGATCGCAGCCAGTCGATGGTCTGGCGGCCGTTCTACTTCGCGCGGCTCGTGGTCGATCCGACGAACGCCGACCGGCTCTTCAAGACCAACCTGAACCTCATCGCCAGCGAGGACGGCGGGCGCAGCTTCTCCGATACCAGCGGGGGCTCGCACGGCGACTGGCACGACTTGTGGATCGACCCGCAGAACCCCAAGCACGTCGTCGGCGGAGACGACGGCGGGTTGTGGCAGTCGTACGACGGGGGGAACCGCTGGTGGAAGCAGGAGAACCTTCCAATCTCGCAGTTCTATCACGTGGCGGTGGACGGAGCTGACCCGTACCACGTGTACGGCGGCCTGCAGGACAACAGCACCTGGATCGGCGATTCGGCTTCAGGAGGCGGCATCAGCAACAAGCGCTGGGAGAACCTCTACGGCGGCGATGGCTTCTGGGCGGTGCCTGACCCCTCGGATCCCGAGGCGGTGTACGTCGAATCGCAGGGAGGCTTCATCGGCCGCGTCGATCGCCGGACGATGTCGGCGCGCGACGTCCAGCCGAAGGCCGAATACAAGGAGAAGCTGCGCTTCAACTGGAACGCGCCCATCGCCGCCAGCCCCACCCAGAAGGGCGTCGTCTACATCGGCGCGCAGTTCCTCTTCCGCTCGAAGGACCGAGGCGACACCTGGGACCGCATCTCGCCCGACCTGACGACGAACGACCCGGAGAAGCAGCGCCAGGAGGAGTCCGGCGGCATCACCGTCGACAACTCCTCGGCCGAGGCGCACACGACGATCACGGTCATCAGCGAGTCGCCCCTCGAGTCGAACACCATCTGGGTCGGCACCGACGACGGCAACGTGCAGCTCACGCGCGACGGCGGCGCGCATTGGTCCAACGTGGTGGGGAACGTGCCCGGCCTTCCCAAAGCGAGCTGGGTTTCCTGGGTGGAGGCGAGCCGGTTCGACCAAGCGACGGCGTACGCGGCGTTCGATCGGCATTCCTTCGGCGACATGACGCCGTGGGTGTACCGGACGCAGGACTTCGGGAAGACCTGGACGCGCATCGCGGACCCGTCCGGGGCGGTGCGCGGGTATGCGCACGTGATCAAGGAAGACACGGTGAAGAAGGATCTGCTCTTCCTGGGGACCGAGCTGGGTCTCTTCATCTCCATCGACGGCGGCAGGAGCTGGGCCGAGTTCCGCGGCGGCGACTTCCCGCGCGTCGCGGTGCGCGATCTGCAGATCCATCCGCGCGAGGGGGACCTGGTGCTGGCCACGCACGGCCGCGGCATCTGGATCGTCGACGATCTCTCACCGCTGCGGGCGCTGTCCGGCGAATTGCTCGCGAAGGACGTCGCCTTCCTCGCTGGACGTCCGGCGCAGCAGCGCATGTCCGCGTCGGGCGGATGGTCCGAAGGCGACGCGACGTTCATCGGCGAGAACCCGCCGAACGGAGCGGTGGTGACGTACTACCAGCGGGCGCGGCACTTGTACGGACCGATCGACATCGAAGTGCTCGACGCGCAGGGCAAGCTCGTCGACGTCATCCCCGCGAGCACGCGGCGCGGGCTCAACCGGGTGACGTGGAACATGCAGCACAAGCCACCCCGGGTCCCGCGCGCGGCGACGGTGGCGAATTCGGGGTCCCGCGGGCCGCGCGTCATGCCTGGGACGTACACCGTGCGGCTGCGCAAGGCAGGCAAGAATCTCGACACGCGCATCGAGCTCGCGCTCGATCGGCGGGCGCCATACTCGATCGACGACCGGCGCAAGAATTACGAGGCGCAGCTCAAAGTGGTGGCGCTGTTCGGCGACATGAGCGCGCTCGTCGACCGCATCGACGCCGCGCAGAAGGGGACCGCCGAGCGGACGGGCAAGCTCCCCAAGGGCGACCCGCTGGCGGCGCGGCTCGCGGCGCTGCGCGAGAAGCTCGAAGAGGTGAGGAGGAAGATCGTCACCACCAAGGAAGGCGGCGCGATCACGGGCGAGGAGCGCATCCGCGAGCACACCGACCACCTGTACGGAGCCCTGCTCCGGTACGAAGGGAAACCGGCCGTCTACCAGGAGGCGCGCATCGTCGCGCTGCGCCGCGAGTTGGAAGACGTACAGCGCGAGTTCGACCAACTAGCGGCGACGGACGTCAAGGCGGTGGACGCCGTGCTCCGCGAGCGGAGCTTGCCTCCCATCCCGACCACCGCCGCGACCGCGGCCCTCGACGGCACCGGCCCGGCGACGGCCGCGCAATCCGATTCGGGCGCCGCTGCGCGTCCACCTTGATCGTCTATCCTGGACCGCGTGAACGAGCATGTTCCACGGAAGTGGCTGCGGGCGCAGCCTCCCGGTGCTGCTGGTCGCCGTCGCCGCGGCGATGAAATCATCGGTCGATGTGCGACACCCGCCCACGCGACTGCCACGGCAGGAATCGAGGCCGGAGCGGCGCGTTGATTTAGAGTCGCACCGACCATGCCCGAGTCCCTTCCTGCCGGCAGCGTGAGCAAGCTCTACGGGACGCTCTGGCGACACGCCGAGGGCCGCCGGCGGGAGGTTGTTCTCTTCGTCGTCCTCCTCGTCATGGCGCAGATGGTCCGACTGACCATCCCCTGGTTCTTCGGGGAGGCGGTGAACGCGCTGCAGACGCGCGGCATGGAAGGGATCGCCCGGGCGCGAAACGACCTGCTGCTCATGCTCGCCGCCGTCGGCATCGCGTGGACGATGCATGGTCCGGCGCGCATCGTGGAGCGTTTCACGGCTCTCGTCGTCCGCGAGCGATTCGCCGATGCGCTCCACGTGAAGGCGCTGGCCCTCCCGGTCCGCTGGCACGAGCAGCACCATTCGGGAGAGACCCTGCACCGGATGACCCGCGCGACCAGCTCCTTGGCGTCATTCGCCCAGTCGCAATTCATCTACCTGCAGAACACGGTGAGCGTCGTCGGCCCCATTGCAGCATTGTTCCTCGTCTCCCGAGCGACCGGCGCCGCGGCCATGGTCGGCTACGCCGCGATCGGCTTCTTCGTCGTGCGCATCGACGCCCTGATGGTCCGTCTCGTGCGCGAGGAGAACCGCGCCGAGCGGCGGTACAACTCCGCGCTCGTCGATTGCCTGGGAAACATCGCGACCGTGCTCACGCTGCGGCTCCAGGAACCGATGCGGAGGATGCTCCGGTCGCGGCTCGTCGAGGCGTTCGCTCCCCTGCGCCGGAACATCGTCTTCAACGAGGTGAAGTGGGGCGGCATCGACCTGCTCAACGGCGCGATGCGCACCGGGCTGGTTGCCCTCTATGCATGGCTGGACTTCCGCCAGCGCGGCACCATCGGCGTCGGGACGGCGGTGATGGTGCACCAGTACTCACAGCAGGTCGGGAACGTCGTCGCCAACATGGCGATGCACTGGAACGATCTGGTCCGCCAGAAGACGGAGGTCGCCGACGTCGATCCCATCTTCGCCATGCCGTCGCGCCCTCTCGACGGCGCGGCGGTCCCGGACGCGTGGCGCGAGATTCG
Source organism: Myxococcales bacterium (assembly GCA_045802765.1). GTDB lineage: Bacteria > Myxococcota > Myxococcia > Myxococcales > 40CM-4-68-19 > VBKO01. The sequence goes on along the minus strand of JBJMQJ010000352.1, from coordinate 1,685 downwards.
GGTCGATGGCGTACGCTTCGTGCATCCGCGCGCCGGCGCAGGGCGGCCCGCGCTGGACGACGTCTCGTTGGGACTGCGCCGCGGCGAGCGGATCGCGCTGATCGGCGCGAGCGGAGCGGGGAAGAGCTCGCTGCTTCGCGTCCTGGCCGGCCTGGTGGATGCCGAGCGCATCTCGGTCTGCGTCGACGGAACGGTCCTTCCGCACCTGAAGCACCTCGGCGCCGTCTCCGTGCTGCTGCCCCAGGATCCCGCCGTGTTCGAGTCGAGCGTCCGCGAGAACGTCACCATGGGGCTCCCTCATCGCCAGAGCGAAATCGACCATGCCTGCGAGCTGGCCGGCTTCGCCTCCGTCGTCGCGCAGCTGCCGCAAGGGTGGGGCACTCTGATCTCCGAGCGCGGCCTCAATCTATCGGGCGGCCAGAAACAGCGGCTGGCGCTGGCTCGCGCGCTGCTCGCCGCCAAGGACGCCGGCTTGGTGCTCCTCGACGAGGCGACCAGCAGCGTCGATGCGTCCACCGAGGCGGAGATCTACGATCGCGTGATGACCGCTTTCGCCGGCGCGTGCATTGTCTCGTCCGTCCATCGGCTGCATCTGCTGCGGCGGTTCGACACCGTCATCGTGATGGAGCATGGACGGATCGTCGACAGCGGCACGCCCGACGAGGTGAGGCAGCGACGGCCGGAGCTGTTCGCCCACTCGGCCGCGCAGGACGTCGCCGAGACGCGCGCGGCCTGACGCACCCGGCACACGCCGGCCGCTGCACTCAAGAGCGATGCTGCCGCTCAATCTGGAGCGCCCCGTCGCCTTGACTTCACTTCCGGCCAGGACGTATTGCCCGTCGCCACCGCTACCACCGGGAGGTGCCCACCATGTCGAAACGAATCGCGGTTTTCTGCGCCGCGATCACGCTTGCGCTCTGCCTGACCTCCATCGCCTCCGCGCGCGCCGACGATCGCGATCCGCGCGTCAGCTCCGCCGTCGTCGCCGCACGGCAGAAGATCTTCGGAACCGAGAACGTCGACGCGAAGACCGGCCGGGTGCGGAACGACAAGGTGATCTTCTCCTGGATCACGAACGCCTCGTTCGCCGCATCGATCAAGGGACGCGTCGTCCTGCTCGACACGTTCGTCACCCGGCTCGAGGTCACGCCCGGGCGTACGCCCTTCGTCATCAAGGACCTCGTCGACCTGCAGCCCGAGGCCCTCTTCATCGGTCACGGCCATCGCGATCACGCCGACAACGCGGCGTTCATCTCGAAGCAGACCGGCGCGGTCATCTACGCGTCCCCCGAGACGTGCGACAACATGCAGCTGGATGCGGCGCGCATCTTCGGCGCCGGCACCGCCGTGAAGTGCGTCAGCCTCACTTCGCGCGGCTCGCTTCCCGGCGCCGAGCTGGTGCCGATCAACCAGCTCGAGCCAGTCGCCAGCATCACGGCGTTCAAGCATCTGCACTCGACGCGGGTTGCCCAGGACACCAGCTTCCCGCCGGTCGTCATCAACAGCCCGGTCAACGGAGTCTGCCAGACGCCGTGCAACGTCGCCGACCCGCGTGACGCTAGCCTGTTCCCCGCCGGCGTTTCCCTGACGTCCGTGCTCGACCTGCGTACTTCCACCGCCGGTCAGGGCGGCCCCATCAGCATCTACTACCAATTCAAGCTGCGCGGCGACAACCGCTTCAGCTT
>JBJMQJ010000351.1:0-10058 GCA_045802765.1 Myxococcales bacterium | reverse complement strand
GAACATCCCCGCGTTCTGCAGCGAGAGCGTCATCCAGCCCTCCGCCACGCGCGTCTTGAAGATGCGCACCGCGAAGACGTAGCCGATGTAGATGAGGTTGAGGAAGGCCGCGCCAAGCGCGAGCCAGCCCACCAGCCGCAGCGGCCGCGTGGAGTTCCCCACGATGACGGCCAGCGCCGTATCGGCCGCGTCGAACAGGCTCTCGCGCTGCGGGTGCCCGCTGCGCGTGATCGGCCGGTATTCGACCGTGCGCGTCTCGTACCCGATGTACGGGGTGAGCGCGCGCAGGTACCGGTGGCGGTCCTTGATCTCGACGATCGCGTTCACCGCCTGCCGCGGCAGCGCCCGCAGCTGCGTCGAGTGGGGCTCGATGGGCACGTCGAGGAGGCGCCGGCACAACCAGTAGAAGGCCCGCGCGCCGGACTCGCGCAGAACGCCCCGGCGCCGCGAAGGTGCGACGCCATAGACGGCGGCGTTGTCGCGGCGCGCGATCTCGACGAGCTGCGGAATCAGGTCGGGCGGATCCGTCTCGGCGCTCAAGGTGACCACCACGTCGCCGATGGCGCTCTCCAGGCCGGCGGTGATCGCCACGTCGAGGCCGAACGCGCGCGAGAGCCGGAGGAGCCGCACCCCTTCGTACCGCCCGAGCAGCTCCTTGACGCGCGCGGTGGTGCCGTCGCGCGACCCGTCGTCGACCAGCACGATCTCCCAGCTCTCGTAGTTGGCGCGCAAGACGCGCGTCAGGTCCTCGAGCAGGGACTCGACCAGGCCGCGCTCGTCGCGCAGGCGGCAAACGACGGAGACGAACAGAGAGGCGACGGCGGTCACGCGGCCTCCAGGAGCAGGCCGTCGAGCTCGCGCGGCAAGTCGTACACGTTGTCGATCTTCCCGCCCATCACCGACACCAGCCCGGGCACTTCGGCGCAAGGCTTGAAGAGGATGGGACGCGAGTCGTCGTGCTCGGACTGGGGGAGCACCGTCTTGACCTCGAAGAGCGAGCGGAGGTGCCGCGCCATCGACATGGCGGGAAGATACCGCTGCGCGTCCTTGAGCATGTGCGCTGCCCGCGACCCGGAGGGGGACGGCGGCGGCCCGGCGGGCGCGGTCCGCTCCTCCCAGGCGAAATGGGGCGTGTACCGCACGTGGGTGAGCGAGTACAGGCGCTGCGCGGGGAACGGCATGAGCGAGAAGAACGGACCGCACATCACCGTCACGGCGCAACCCCGCAGCGCCGGCGGCGGGTCGACGAGCGCCACCTCGGCCAGCTCGTGCCGCAGCGGCAGGCAGCGCGCCCCGGAGGCGGCGAGCAGCTCGTTGGTCGCGGAGTAGGTGCAGTTGAAGATCCAGCGCGCGCGCAGCACGCCGCGGTCGGTGTGCAGCTCGCCGGGCGCGGCCCGCATCGCCCGCGTGGCGAGCTGGAGGTCGACGCCCGCCTGCCGCAGGCGGTCGAGCATGGCGGCGCGGAGCAGGTCCGCGTCGAAGGCGTGCTCCTCGACCTCGTACACCTTCTCGACCAGCTCGGCGTCGAACCACGCCCGGACCTCGGGCGGCGCCGGGACGAGCCGCGCGCCGATGCGTTGGCAGAAGGTCTCGAACTGTCGCGCGGTGACGTGGCTCTGCCGGCGCGCGACGGCATAATAGTGGCGGAACGAGCGATCGATGCACGCGGCGAACTCGGCGACGAAGCGCGGATAGTTGAGCCGCGAGCGCAGCCCGGTGAGGATGCTGCGCGGGTAGTGGTATCCGCCGTGCACCCGCGCCTGGTTGTTCGCCGAAGCGCGCAGCAGCACGTCGCCCTCGCGCTCGATCACCGTCACCCGCTCGCCGCGTTCCCGCAGCGCCAGCGCGAGGCTGCACCCGAAGAAGCCGCCGCCGATGACCAGGCTAGCCACGCGACCTCTTGGCTTGCGCCGCGGCGCCGACCTGTCCGTCGGCGCGCGGGCAGAGAGGCACCAGCGCACCGCGGCCGGAGTCGTACGCGTGGGCCTGCGCCGCGAACGCATCCCCGGCAGGCAACTGGACCTCCCATTCTCCGCCCGGGCCAGTCTCCGCCGCGGCCGCGGGCAGGCGTCCGAGGAGACCAGATAGACCACGCGGCCGGGCGCGTCCACCCCGAGCAGCGCCGCGGCGAGCGCGGCGACTCCGAGCCCCTGTGTATAGAGCGCACCGCGCGGGGCGCGCTCCGCGGTGACGGGCAGGGCGGGCCCGGAGACTGGACGGGCTGGGTTCCGCGACGACCACGGCGCGGGACTCGTTACTGCACGGGGGCGGGCATGTCCAGCGGGTGTTACAGTCTGGAGCCCATGTCCGAGGCGACGACGCGGCCCGCCGCCACCCTGCTGCTCGTCGACGACGAGCCCGCCAACCTCGATTCGCTGGAGCGGATCTTCGCCCGCGAGGGGTATCGGACCCTGCGGGCGGAGAGCGGGGCGGCGGCGCTCGACCTCTTGCGCGGCGAACCCGTCGACGTGGTGCTCACCGACCTCATGATGCCCGGCCTTTCGGGGCAGGAGCTGCTCAAGGGAGTCCGCGCCGTCGCGCCGGAGGCCGAGGTGGTCTTGATGACCGCCTACGGCACGGTGGAGGCCGCGGTCGCCGCGATGAAGGACGGCGCCTACGATTTCCTCACCAAACCGCTCAAGCGCCACGCGGTCCTGAAGAGCGTGGCGCAGGCGCTGGAGAAGCGCCGCCTCCTGCAGGAGAACAAGCAGCTGCGCGCCCGGTTGGCGAGCGGCGCTTCGCCGATCGTGGGGCAGAGCCCGCCGCTCCGCGCGACGCTCGACGTGATCCGCCAGGCCGCTCCGAGCTCGGCCACCGTGCTCCTCCTCGGCGAGAGCGGAACCGGCAAGGAGCTGTTCGCGCGCGCCCTGCACGAGCACTCCGGCCGCGCCCAGGGGCCGTTCGTTCCGATCAACTGCGCCGCGATCCCGGAGACGATCCTGGAGAGCGAGCTGTTCGGCTACGAGCGCGGCGCCTTCACCGGGGCGACGCAGCGCAAGGAAGGGCGCATCGAGCGCGCGCAGGGCGGGACGCTGTTCCTCGACGAGGTCGGCGAGCTGTCCCCCGCGGTCCAGGTGAAGCTCCTCCGCTTCCTGCAGGAAGGCGAGATCGAGCGCCTCGGCGGCGCCGCGGCGATCAAGGTGGACTGCCGGGTGGTCGCGGCGACCAATCGCGACCTGGCCGCGCGGGTGAAGGAAGGCGGGTTCCGCGAGGACCTCTTCTACCGCCTGAACGTCATCCAGGTAGTGCTGCCTCCCCTGCGCGACCGGGTCGAGGACGTGCCGCTGCTCGCCGACCACTTCGTCGCGCGGTATGCGGCGAAGAACGCGAAGCCGGTGCGCGCGCTGACGCCCGCCGCGCTGGAGGCGCTCGAGTCCTATTCCTGGCCGGGGAACGTGCGCGAGCTGGAGAACGCGATCGAGCGCGCGGTGGTGCTCTCGCAAGGCGCCGAGCTGGACGTGGACGCGCTGCCCGACGCGGTGCAGAACGCCGCGCGCGCCGGGCCCAGGCCCGCCGTCCCAGCCGCCCTCGAAGGGCGGACCCTCACCATCCCGCTGGGAACGCCGATGGAGGAGATCGAGCTGCGCGTGATCCGCGAGACCCTGCGGCACACCAAGGGCGACAAGAACCTCGCGGCGCAGCTGCTCGGGATCGCCGCCCGCACGATCTACCGGAAGCTCCCGAAAGACTCCTGAAGGCGGCAGGCGAATCCTGCGTGGGCTCCGTGCCCGCCGTGGTGCAATGTCTTTGTCGTCGATCATGGCGGCGACTGACAATTTGTCAGCGCACGGCCGCGCGAGCTTGCCACGTTGTCGCAGCGTGCCCGCCCGCTCGCCCTGCGGCGAGCGACACCCCGGCCCGCGGATGGCGAAATCATGGCATGCGCCTTGCTCTTTCATCGTGCCGTGGAGATCGCTCTACAGAGGTACTCGTGGGTCGCCACGCTCCTCGCCGCCGTCGTCGGGGCGTACCTGTGCGCGCGCATCGTGAACACGGTCGCGGCCAGCGCGCTCGCGCCGAAGCCCGCGCTGCTGCAGCAATCGGTGGGCGCATCGCCGCGCGCGGCGCCCATCGCGCCACGCGCGGAGCTGGACGCCGAGCGGCTGGCGAAGACGTTCGACTTGCCGGTGCCGAAGCCTCCCGGCGAGAACGCCGCGCCCGAGGCGCCGGCGGCGAAGGCGTGGAACGCCACCCCCATCCGCTCCTCGCTGCACGGCGCGCTGGTGGGCACCGCGCTCGCCAACCCGGTCCGGTATTCGCTGTGCCAACTGACGAACAGCGACATCAACGAGACGCTGGTCTACGCCATCGGCGACAAGTTCATGGGCGCGAGTATCTACGCGATCGAGAAGGACCGCGTGCTGCTCGACAACGAAGGGCGCAACGAATACATCGACAACAGCGCGGCGGCGCCTCCGAACCTCGGCATCGCGCCCGTGCCGCAGCCGGGCCAGCCCGCGGTGGCGCAGAGCAACGACGTCCGGCAGCTCTCCGAGAACCAGTACGTGCTCGCCAAGGCGACGGTGAACGGGGCGCTCAGCGATCTCTCCAACCTCGCCACGCAGGCGCGCATCGTCCCGTCGTTCAAGAACGGCGTCGCCAACGGATTCAAGCTGTTCTCCATCGTCCCCGATTCGCTGTACTCGAAGATCGGGATCCAGAACGGCGACGTCATCCGCCGCATCAACGGCTACGAGATGAACAGCCCCGACAAGGCGCTGGAGATCTACCAGAAGCTCCGCGACGCCAACCGCATCGAGGTCGAGATCGAGCGGCGCGGGGACACGATCCGCAAGTCCTACTCCATCGAGTAAGGAACGCGATGCGAACGAGCGCCCTGCTCCTCCTGGCAGCCATCGCCGCGGATCCGGTCCGCGCGCAGAACCGTGAGGGCGACGCGCCCCCGCAGCGGCCCGGGCAGGTCCCGGTGCGGCCCGGCACGCGGCGACCGGGCCAGGGCGAGGCGCAGCGCCCGGCCCAGGCGGCGCCGGCGCAGCCACCCGCCACCAATCGCCCGGCGATCGTGCCGCAGCAGCGCGCCATCACGCCGCAGCCCGCCCCGCAGACCCGCGCGACCGAGCCGGCGCCGGTGCGCCCGATCGAGCGAGGCGAGGCGGCGCAGAAATCGCGCAGCGTGGTGATGAACTTCGACAAGCGCGACCTGGCCGAGGTCATCCAGTTCGTCTCCAACTACACGCAGCGCAATTTCATCCTGCCGGAGCGCGTCTCCGGGAAGATCACCATCCTCTCCAACCAGCCCATCCCGCCCGAGGAGGTGTGGACGGTGTTCGTGGCGGCGCTGGACGCGAACAACTGGGCGGTCTACCCCATCGGCCACTACTGGAAGCTTTCCGAGAAGAAGCAGTCGGCGCGCGCGAACATCCCCACCTACCTGGAGCCTGGCCAGGAGCCGCCGCCCATCGAGCAGATGGTCACCAAGCTGTTCAAGCTTCGCTACGTCGAAGCGGACCAGATGCGCAACACGCTGAACCAGTTCACCAGCCGCGACAGCGACTTCCAGATCTTCCCGCCCGACACGCTGATCATCAGCGACCTGGGCCTCAACATGCGCCGGCTGGAGCGCCTCATCGAGCAGCTCGACCAGCCTGGCGGGTCGGAAGAGATCCACATCGTCCAGGTGCAGTATGCCAGCGCGCAGGCCCTGCAGCAGAAGCTGCAGGAGATCTTCACCCAGCAGGGCCGGCCCGGCGTGCCGCGCGCCCTGGGGATCGCCGAGGTCCAGCCGCAGCCCGGGCAGCCTGCGCCGCCCGCCGCCGCCGCCGCGCAGCTGGCGCAGCAGCAGGCCGGCGGAGGCGGCGGCCCGGTGACGGTGAGCAAGATCATCGCCGAGGAGCGCACCAACAAGCTGATCGTGATCGCCGGCGCCCGGTCGTTCTCGCGCGTGCTGGAGCTGATCCGCCAGCTCGACGTCCCCGCGGGCGGCGGCGGCGTCAACGTCTATTACCTGCAGAACGCGAAGGCCGAGGACGTCGCGACCACGCTGCAGGCGCTGGCCCAGGGAGTGACCGCGGGCCGGCGCACCACCGGCGGACCCCCCGGCGCGCCTGCGGGCTTCGTGCCGCCCACGCCGGCGCCGGGCGCCGCGGGCGGCGGGCCTCAAGGCGCAGCCACCGCCGAGCTGTTCAGCGGAGAGGTGAAGATCACCGCCGACAAGACCACCAACTCGCTCGTCATCATCGCCAGCGCGTCCGACTACCGGAACCTCACCAAGGTGATCGAGAAGCTCGACGTGCCGCGCCGCGAGGTGCTGGTCGAGGCGGTGATCATGGAGGTGAGCCTGCAGGACATGACCAAGCTGGGGGTCTCGGCGCACGCGGGCACCGTGATCGACAACGTGAACTTCCGCAACGCCAGCGGTCCCGCTCCGCTCGTCTTCGGCAGCGAGCTGGGCGGGCTCAGCTCGCTGTCGGGCGTCGCGGGGCTCGCCTCGCTGAGCGGCTTCCTCGCCGGCCTGCAGGGGCCGCCCATCACGGTGCCGGGCCTGGGCCTGACGCTTCCCTCGTTCGCGGTGGTGCTCAACGCGCTGCAGACCTCGAGCGACGTGAACGTGATCAGCACCCCGCACGTGACCATGGTCGACAACACCGAGGGCGAGATCACGGTGGGGCAGAACGTCCCCTTCCAGGCCGGCTTCTCGCCGAACCTGGGCGGCCTCCTCAATACGTCCACGACGACGGGGACCACCACGACCCCCGGCACGACGGCTGGCACGGTGCCGTCGAACCTCCTCGGCCTCGGCGGTCTGGGCTCGCTCTTCGCCCCCATCCAGCGGCAAAACGTCGAGCTGCGGCTGCGCATCAAGCCCCAGATCAGCGCCAGCGACACGGTCCGGCTCGAGGTCGACGAGCAGACCGAGGAGATCGCCTCGACCGACCCTCAGCTCGGCCCCACGACCAGCAAGCGCTCGGCGAAGACCACGGTGGTGGTGAAGGACCAGGAGACCGTCGTGCTGGGCGGGCTCATCCAGGAACGGACGGTGAAAGGCGTTTCGAAGGTGCCGTTCCTCGGATCGCTCCCCATCCTCGGGTGGCTGTTCCGCAACGAGAACACCACTCGCACGAAGACGAATCTCCTCCTCTTCCTCACGCCCTACATCATCCGGGACCAGAGCGACTACCGGCGGATCTTCGAGCGCAAGATGGCTGAGCGGGCCGAGTTCGTGAAGCGCTTCTACGGAGAGGACACCCGGTACCAGGCCGCCGTGGATTACGAGCGGAAGACGGGCATGCTGAGCCGGCTGCGCCGGGGCGTGCAGGCCGAGATGTCGCGCGCCGAGAACGGTGGGCCGGGCGCCGTCGACGAGCGCCTGATCGCGCCTGCCCGTGGCACCGCGCCGCCGGACGTGCGTCCGCCCCCCGAGCCGCCGAGCCCGGCCCCGCTCGTCCCGGAGGAGAAAGGTCCGCCGCCCGGCGTCCAGCAGGCGCCGCCGCAGGGAGGAGAGCCCACGCCACGGCAGAACGCGCCGCCGCGCGACGAGGCGCAGCCTCCCGGGGTCCCTCCGGCGGAGCCTCCGCAACCGGAAGAAGCGCCGGCTCCGAAGGGTTGAGTCTCGAATGGACCCTACCCTCGCACCCGCTGCCGCTCCACGCCCCCTGGCGCCCGCGGCCAGCCTCGCCGGGCGCCTCCTCGGGGAAATCCTCGTTGCGCAAGGCGTGGTGCCCCAGGAAAGGATCGCGGAGGCGCTCGCCGTGCAGGCGGAGCGCGGCGGCCGGCTGGGCGAGGTGCTCATCTCCCTCAAAGCGTGCAGCGAGGAGCAGGTGCTCAAGGCGCTCGCCGCGCAACTGGAGCTGCCGTACCAGATGCGGCTCGCAACCGACGAAATCTCGCCCGAGCTGATCAAGCTCGTGCCGATCAACTTTGCCAAGCAAGCGAAGCTGATGCCGCTGCGCATCGAGACCGACGGCGACGCGCACGCGCTGGTGGCCATCGCCGATCCGCTCGACTCGAGCTCGCTCGACAGCGTGCGCCTCCTCCTCGGCGCGAGCATCTCGCCGGTGCTGGTGCCCTCCCAGGCCATCCTCGACTGCATCAACTCGGTCTACGACCGCGCGTCGAACGAGGCGGAGCAGCTGGTCGGCGATCTCGAGGCCGGCGACCTCGACACGGTGGCGCACCAGCTGGAGGAGCCGCAGGACCTGCTCGATTCCAGCGACGAGGCGCCCATCATCCGCCTGGTCAATTCGCTGCTCTTCCGCGCCGCCAAGGAGCGCGCGAGCGACATCCACATCGAGCCGCAGGAGAAGGACATCGGGGTCCGCTTCCGCGTGGACGGCGTATTGCAGGAAGTCATCCGCCCGCCCAAGCGGTTCCAGAACAGCATCGCCTCGCGCGTGAAGATCATGGGTGGGCTGAACATCGCCGAGAAGCGGCTGCCGCAGGACGGCCGCATCCGCGTCAAGCTCGCCGGCCGCGACATCGACATCCGCCTCTCCACCACGCCCACCGTCTTCGGCGAGCGCATCGTCATGCGCCTCCTCGACAAGAGCGCGGTGCTCCTCGACCTCGCCGAGATCGGGATGGACAAGGACCAGCTCGCGCTGATGGAGGGCCTGATCCACAAGGCGAACGGTATCGTGCTGGTCACGGGACCGACCGGAAGCGGCAAGACGACCACCCTCTACGCGGCACTGAGCAAGATCAACCGGCCCGACCTGAACATCATGACCATCGAGGATCCCGTCGAGTACCAGCTCCAGGGAATCTCGCAGACGCCGGTCAATCCGAAGATCGAGCTGACCTTCGCCAGCGGGCTGCGCAGCTTCTTGCGCCAGGACCCCGACGTGATCATGGTCGGCGAGATCCGAGACCGGGAAACGGCGGAGATCGCCATCCAGGCTTCGCTCACCGGACACCTCGTCTTCAGCACCGTCCACACCAACGACGCCGCGGGCGCCATCACGCGGCTCATCGACATGGGCGTCGAGCCGTACCTCGTCGGCTCGTCGCTCATCGGCGTCCTCGCGCAGCGGCTGGTGCGCGTGCTCTGCAAGGAGTGCCGCGAGGCCTACCTTCCCACGCCGGAAGAGCTGCGCGAGATCGGAATCGGGCCGGAGAAGGCGCGCGAGCCGCGCATGATCTACCGAGCAGTCGGTTGCGACGCGTGCAACCGCACCGGCTACCACGGCCGTAGCGGGATCTACGAATTCATGCTGGTCGACGACGCGATCCGCGAGCTGGCGGTGAAGAAGACCGACAGCGGCTCGATCAAGCGCGCCGCGGTGCACAAGGGAATGCGGACGCTGATGGAGGACGGCGGGCGCAAGGTGCTGCGCGGCATCACCACCGTTGCCGAGGTCCTCAGCGTGACGCAGGAGGACCTCGCCTGAGCGCGGGGCTTTTTCGCCGATGCCGGTGTTCGAATACAGCGGATTGACGGAAGCAGGCAGGTCCGTGCGCGGCCTGAAGGACGCGGAGAGCCGCAAGGCCCTTCGCACCGTGCTGCGCAAGGACGGCATCTTCCTGACCGACGCGCGCAGCGCGGACGGGGCCGCGGCGGCCGCCTCCTCCGCGCAGTCCGGGTCCGAGCCGCTCGGGCAGACGCTGTCGCGCGAGGTGGATCTGCGCGCCATCTTCGGCTCGCGCGTCTCCTCCCAGGATCTCGCGATCGCGACGCGCCAGCTGGCCACGCTGATCGGCGCCGGCATCACGCTCCCCGAATCGCTGACCGCGCTGGTCGAGCAGATCGAGCATCCGCGCTTGAAGAAGGTGATGGGCGCGGTCAAGCAGCGCGTGAACGAAGGCGCCTCGCTCGCCGACGCTCTCGCGGACCACCCGCGCGTCTTTTCCACCCTCTACGTGAACATGATCCGCGCGGGCGAATCCTCCGGCGCGCTCGACGTGGTGCTGACGCGGCTGGCGGACTTCACCGAGGCGCAAGCGGCGCTGCGCAACAAGCTGCTGGGCGCGATGCTCTATCCAGCCATCATGATGGTGGTGGGCATCGCCATCGTCGGCATCCTCTTCGTGGTGGTCATCCCGAAGGTGACGAAGATCTTCGAGGACATGAACGTCGCGCTTCCCTGGACTACGCGCATCCT
>JBJMQJ010000350.1:0-10043 GCA_045802765.1 Myxococcales bacterium | reverse complement strand
GATGAAGTCGGTGAAGGTGTTCATCTTGTTCATCATGCGGCCCTGATCGTGCCACTTCTTCCCCAGCTCGCCGCCGCCGCGGATGTGCGCCACGGCGTAGGTGACGCCGCGGTCGACCAGCGAGAACACGTTGGAGTTGAAGCCGTCCGGGATGCCGTACCCGTAGGAGCCGTAGCCGTAGAGGAGCAGCGGGCTCTTGCCGTCGCGCGCCGCCCCCTTCTTGTGCAGCACGCCGATCGGCACCTTCGTGCCGTCGGCCGCCGGCGCCCAGATGCGCTCGACCTCGTAACGTGAGGGATCGTAGTTGGGCACCGGCTGGCGCTTCACCGTCTGCTGCGCGAGCGAAGCGGCATCCACGTCGAGCCAGCTCCGCGGCGTGACCGGGCTCTGGTAGACGACGCGGAACGCCTTCTGGTCGTACTCGGGGTTCTTCTCCGGTGAGACGTCGTAGTCCGCCTCGACAAACCGGACGCGGCGGCGCGCGCCCGTCGCGGGGTCGAGGAAGGCGATCTGCGGCAGCCCGCCCTCGCGCTCGTGAAGCGCGACGAAGTCGCGGAAGACCTCCACGTCCTGCAGCATCACGTCGTCCCGGTGCGGGACCAGCTCGGTCCAGTTCTCCTTGCGCGGGGCCCGGACGGGCGCGGTGACCAGGCGGAAATTCCGCCCGCCCGAATTCGTGCGGATGTAGAGCGTCCCCCCGCGCGCGTCGGCGTAGTACTCGTGCCCGGGCTCGCGCGGCTGCACGAGAACCAGGGACGCGTTCGGATCGCTCGCGCCGAAGAACCGCACCTCGCTGGTGGTGTGGCTCCCCGACGTCACGAAGATGAAGTCCTTCGATCGCGAGCGGTCCACCTCGAGGTTGAAGGCGTGGTCCTTCTCCTCGTAGACCAGGTCGTCCTTCCCGCTCGACCCGACCACGTGCCGGAAGAGCTGGTACGGGCGCTTCTCCTGCTCGTCCTCCACCACGTAGAAGACCACCTTGCCGTCGAGGCTCCAGGCGACCGAATCCACCCGCGCGATCTTCTCCGGCCCGTCCTTGCCGCTGCGCAGGTCGCGCACGTGGAGGTCGTACTGCCGGAAGCCCGTCTCGTCGGTGGTGTACGCGAGGCGCGTGCCGTCGTCGCTCACTTCCCAGCCGCCAAGACCGAGGAACTTCTTGCCAGCGGCGAGAGCGTTCACGTCGAGGATGACCTGCTCCCCGGCATCGGGCGCGGACTTCCGGCAGAGGATCGGGTACTGCTTCCCCTTCTCGGTGCGCTGGTAGTACCACTGCGAGCCGATGCGGACCGGCGGCGTCGAGTCGTCCTCCTGGATGCGCGAGAGCAGCTCGGCGTAGAGGGTCTTCTGCAGCGCTTCGGTCGGCTTCATCATCGAGTCGGCGTAGGCCGCCTCGGCGCGCAGGTACGATTCGACCTCCGGCGTCCCCTTGTTGCGCAGCCAGAAGTAGTCATCCTGGAGCGCGTCGCCGTTGATGCGCGTGACGTGCGGCTCCTTGCGCGCGACGGGCGGCTGCGGCTTGGGCTCGGTCGCCTGCGGCTTCTGCGCCGACGCGCAGCCGAGCAGGACGAGCGCGAGGATCGAGCGGCGGAACGGATGCATCCGGCCTCCAAAAGGAAGCGCCGCGCGAGGAGCGGTCCCCGCGCGGCGCGTCGTGCAACAGGGTTCCTCGAACGTTACTGCAGCGCGGCGGCGGCGTCGACGCGTCCCTTGCCGCTGGCGGCATCCGCTCCCGGATCCAAGATGTCCACCGCGGTGTTCTGCAGCGTCGCGCCGAGCTGCGCCGGGCTCATGTGCCCGAACTTGCCCACGATGAGCGCCGCCACGCCGGCGACGTGCGGAGTCGCCATCGAGGTGCCCGCCGCGAAGAAGAACGTGTTGGTGTTCCGCCGGTCGCGGTTTCCGCAGCTCAGCACCATGTCCTGGAACCACGGGAAGGGCGTGAGCTGGGGAAAGAGCGTGAAGTCCCCGCCCGGCCCCGCCAGGTCGACGACGGACTGGCCGAAGTTGCTGTACGAGGCGAGCCGGTCGAAGTTTCCGCCCGCAACGGGTCCGAGCGCCGACACCGCGATCCCGTTCCCGGACTGCGCGGGGATCGACCAGAGCCGGCCGTTCAAGTCCACCGCCTCGTTCCCCGCCGCGCTCACCACCAGGACGCCCGCCGACGTCGCGTGATTCACCGCCCGTCCAAGCGCGGAGAGCAGGGGACCGTCCTCGCTGCCGAATCCGGGATCGCGCCGGTCGAAGGTCGCGCCCAGGCTCATGTTGATGACGTCGACGCCGATGCTCGCCGCATACTCGATGCCGGCGATCACGTTGGCGAAGCTGCCGCTGCCGGCCGAGTTCAGCACCTTGACGGCGACGATCTTCGCCTGCGGAGCGACGCCCTGCACGCCGAAGTCGTTGATCGCCCCCGCGACGATGCACGAGACGTGCGATCCGTGGAAGACGTCGTCCTCGTAGTCCGGGATCCCTGCCTTCGCGTTGGCGAGCGTCGACTTCACGAAGGCCTTGCTGCGTGCGAAGTCGATGTTCGGGATCAGATCGGCGTGCCCGGTGTTGATGCCGGTATCGATCACGGCCACCACCGCCCCGCGGCCCAGCTGCCCGTTCGCCGCCGTCTGGTCGGCGTGGATCTGCCGGAGGTTCCACTGGAGGCCGTTGAAGGGCTCCGTGTTCACGCCGGCGGCGGACGGATTGCCGGAGTACGCGGTCTGCTGCTCGCCCGCCGGGATCCACTGGATCTCCGGATCGGCGGCGGCCGACTGCACCGCGGCGTCCCCGGCCAGCGAGGCGAGAAAGCCGCTGTTCGCCGACCATGCGCTGAGCACGCCGATCCCCTCGTACGAGGCGTCGACGGTTCCCCCGGCGGCGGCGACGGCGGCTGCCGTGGCGCGGGTGTCCTGCCCGGGTGGCGCCAGCACGAGGTAGTGCGCCGGAGCGGTGGAAGTCGCCGGCGCCGCGGCGGCGGCCGCGGCGAGCGAGAGCGAAAACAACAGAGTCCTCTTCATTCGATGATCCCCATGGGTGTCGGGTTGACGGCTGAGCGGACGAGCGTGCCCCTCTCGCTTCCGGGGGCGAAGAGCCTACCGGAGTGTCCGAGGTCAGGGCCAGTGGGAAAGGGGCGGAGAGCATATCTCAGATGCTAGAGTCGCGCCGATGGATTCCATCAAGGTGGAGACCCTGCTCAAGGACCAGGATTTCGACCTCCGCCTCGAGCTCCTGGCGGGCGAGGGAGGGCTCGACCGCCGCGTGGTCAGCTCGCGGATCCAGAAACCCGGCCTCGCGCTGAGTGGTTTCACCGAGCACATCCACAAGGATCGCCTGCAGGTCTTCGGCAACACCGAGATGAGCTATCTGGCGACGCTCAAGCCCCCCGAGGCGCAGGCGCGCATGCGCGGCCTTTTCCGGCTCCCCGTCGCGTGCCTGGTCGTGACCAAGAACCTGCCCGTCGACGACATGATCAAGCGCGAGGCAAACGACGCGCGCGTGCCGCTCATGCGCACCAGCCACCTCTCCAGCACCTTCATCGACAACATCGAGAGGTTCCTGCAGGAGGCGCTCACCGCCAGCACTTCCGTGCACGGCGTGCTCATCGACGTGATCGGCGTCGGGGTCCTCATCCTGGGGAAGAGCGGCATCGGCAAGAGCGAGCTGGCCCTCGACCTGGTCACGCGCGGCCACCGGCTGGTCGCGGACGACATCGTCGACTTGAAGAAGCGGCAGGGCGGCTCGGTGTACGGAAGCGGCTCGGACATCATCAAGCACCACATGGAGATCCGCGGGATCGGCATCATCAACATCAAGGACCTGTTCGGCGTCTCGGCGGTGCGCGATCGCAAGAAGGTCGAGATGGTGGTGGAGCTGGTGGAGTGGGACGACCGCGTCGAGTACGACCGCCTGGGCGTCGAGGAGCAGAAGTACAGCATGCTCGACACCGAGGTGCCGCTCCTCGTCGTCCCCGTTCGCCCGGGCCGCAACCTGACCACCATCGTCGAGGTCGCCGCGAGAAATCACCTGCTCAAGCTGCAGGGCCACCACTCGGCCAAGGACTTCCAGGAGAAGCTCTCGCGCGAGATCGCCCAGACGACGGTGACGCGCGGCATCGGCGACGAGGTGGAGTGAGTTGGCGCCGCCGCTGCGCATCGTGCTGCTCACCGGGATGTCGGGCGGAGGCAAGTCGACGGCCATCCGGGCGCTGGAGGACGCCGGCTGGTTCTGCATCGACAACCTACCTGTCCTGCTCGTGCCCAAGCTGCTCGAGCTGGTGGTGCACGGAGCGTCCGACGAGGTGCACCGGCTCGCCCTGGTGATCGACGCCCGCGAAGGCCGCTTCCTCGATCAGACGCCGCAGGCGGTCGACGAGGTGCGGCGCGCCGGTCATCGCCTGGAGGTGGTCTTCCTCGACTCGGCCGACGAGACGCTGACGCGAAGGTTCAGCGAGACGCGGCGCAGGCACCCGCTCTCCCCCGAGGGGACGGTCGCCGAGGGCATCGCCCTGGAGCGGAAGCTGCTCACCGCGCTGCGCGCGATCGCCGACGTCGTGATCGACACGACGCGCATGAACGTGCACGAGCTGCGCGACGTCATCACCGCCCGTTTCGGCGCGGCGGGCGACGCGGACGCCCTCAACGTGACGCTCGTGTCGTTCGGCTACCGCAACGGGATCCCGGCGAACAGCGACCTGGTGCTCGACGTCCGGTTCCTCCCCAACCCGTACTTCGTCGAGGGCCTCAAGCCGCATCCGGGCACCGACCCCAGGGTGTCGGAATGGGTGCTGGGAAGGCCACAGACGCAGGAGTTCCTCGAGCGGCTGGAGTCGCTCCTCGCGTTCCTGCTCCCGCAGTACAAGGCCGAAGGAAAGAGCTATCTGACCGTCTCGATCGGATGCACCGGCGGACGGCACCGGAGCGTCGCGCTGGCCGAGGAGCTCTCGAAGCGCCTCACCGACAACCACCGCGCGCGCGTCAAGGTCACGCACCGCGACGTCGCCAAGGCGTGACCGCGCCTTGCGCTCAGGTGCGCTTGCGGCGCATTTCCTTGACGGTGATCACGCCCTTCTCCACGCACAGCTCGGCGATGGCGCGCATCACCACGGCGCCTTTCTCCAGGCTCTGGTGCAGGGCATCCAGGCTCGCCAGGTCGTCGTCGGTGAGATCGTCGGCGCCGATCGGGCCGCCCGAAGTGCTGGCGAAGAGGTCGCTCCCGGCCGGTGACACGGGTCCCGTGCCCCGCGCCGGAGTGTCCTTCCGGGTGGGGGGCGCGGGCGTCGGAGGCGGGATACGCGGCGTCGCGCGCGGGGGAGTGGCATGCGAGACCTGGGGCGCGTCGCCGTCCGCGCCGGGCGCGTCGAGCGCCTGCTGAGCGCGGCTCCGCCGCGACGGCAGGTCCTCCGGAATCGTCACACCGAGCTCGGAGGCGATCTTCGCCAGCGGCGAGGCGGATTCGTCCTGCAGGCCGACCAGCTCCACTTCCTCGACCGAGGTGTCGTCCAGCTCGATGGCGGCCAGCTTGTCCGCGGGCGGCTCTTCCGGCTGCTGCTGCGCTCCGGCGCCAGGGGCCGCGTAGCAGTGGCGCACGGCACGGAGGATCTCGCTCGGTCCCGCGACCGCCGGCCGTACCCGCTTGCCGGTCCTGCGGCGGACCACGCCGATCGAGTCCTGATCGGTCGGGTCCGCCATCGCCAGCCAGAGCAGCTCGCCGTTCTCGCGCAGCGCGACCGGGAGCACGAACCGGTCCGCGCAAGTGCGCGCATCGAGCAGGTTCACCGCCACGGCCTCCGGCGGGGTCATCTGCAGGTCGATGCGCGGTAGACCCAGCTCGACCGAGATGGCGCGCGCGATCGACGACTCGGTCGCCAGCCCCAGCTCGGCCACTTGCTGGACGATGTGGCCGCCGCTGCGCGAGCGGGTCCGGCTCATCACCGCGTCATGCGCGCGGTCGTCGATGAGCTGCACCTTTTGCAGCAGGTCCAGGATGGTCCCCACGGTTTACATCTTCCCACCGTGCGCACGGTTGTCCAGGATCGTGGTCAACCTATCGAGCGTTCGAATCGCGGCGGGTGGATTCCGCCGGTGGCGTGAGCTGCACGAGGTACTCGCCGGTGAAGCACGCGTCGCAGAAGGTGCGCGGCTCGGCGCGCACTGCCTCGTGCATGCCCTTCTCCGACAGGTACCCGAGGGAATCCGCCGTGACGTACTTGGCGATTTCCTCCACGGTATGCGTGGCCGCGATCAGCTCCTTCCGCACCGGCGTGTCGATCCCGTAGTAGCAGGGCCACTTCGTCGGCGGCGCGCTGATGCGGACGTGCACTTCCTTGGCGCCGGCGTCGCGCAGCATCTTGACGATCTTGCGGCTGGTGGTGCCGCGCACGATCGAGTCGTCGACCACCACCACCCGCTTGCCCTTCACCACGTGCTGCACGGGATTCAGCTTCAGCTTCACGCCGAAGTGCCGGATCGACTGCGACGGCTCGATGAAGGTGCGCCCCACGTAGTGGCTGCGGATGAGCCCCATGTCGTACGGGATGCCGCTCTGCTCGGAGTAGCCGAGGGCGGCCGCCACTCCGGAGTCGGGGACCGGGACCACTACGTCCGCTTCCGCGGGCTGCTCGATGGCGAGGCGCCGGCCCAGCTCCTTGCGGGTCCGGTAGACGCTGCGCCCGAAGACCTGCGAGTCGGGCCGCGCGAAGTAGATCAGCTCGAAAATGCACTTCCCGCTGCGCTGCGGCGGCAGCTTCTGCACGGTGCGCACCCCCGAGGCGTCGGCGACCACCATCTCGCCCGGTTCCACCTCGCGCTCGAGCTTCGCCTCGATGAGATCGAAGGCGCAGGTCTCGCTGGCGAACACCGGGGCGCCGCGCAGCTTCCCCAGGACCAGGGGACGGAAGCCGAGCGGGTCGCGCACCGCGATGATCGAATCCTGGGTGAGGAACAGGAGCGAATACGCCCCGCGCACTTGCGCCAGCGCGCGCTGGATGCGCTCCACCGCGGTGCCCTCGCGCTCGCGGGCGATGAGGTGCAGGAGCAATTCGGTATCGGAAGACCCGACGAAGATCGCGCCTTGCGCCTCGAGCGAAGCCCGAAGCTCCTCGGCGTTGACCAGGTTCCCGTTGTGGGCCACCCCGATGGGGCCCACGGCGCCCTTGAAGACGAACGGCTGGGCATTCTCGATGCGCGACTGCCCCGCCGTCGAATAGCGGGTGTGCCCGATCGCCGCCGTGCCTGGCAGCCGGGCGAGCGTCGCCGCGTCGAAATTGTCGGCGACGAGGCCCATGGTCTTGTGCACCTGGATCTCGCCGCCCTCGAGCGCGGCGATGCCCGCCGACTCCTGCCCGCGGTGCTGCAGAGCGTGGATACCCAGGTAGGTGATGTTCGCCGCCTCCGGGTGGCCGAAGACGCCGAACACGCCGCATTCGTCGTGGAACTTGTCGTCGTCGATCGGGTCTCTCAAGACCTTCAGCTGCACGGCCTCTCCGGGCGAGAGCGGGAACGAAGCGTACAGGGCTGGCACTCGCCCTGCAACGATGCCAAAACACACCGCGCCGACGCGGACTTCCGCACCGAGGCAATCTTCGTACAAGTCGCCCGGCAGGCAGGCAGCCTTTTGCGGAGGCGGCCGTCCGGTTAGCATCGGCGCATGCCCGAGGAGAAGGAGGCGCGGATCGTCGAGGCGCGCATGAAGCTGCGCGAGCGCTTCCAGCAGCGGATGCAGAAGACGCCCTCCGCCGCCGACGAAAAGCCGCGGGGTTCCGGCCCGGCGAATCGGCACGGCATGCCCAGGCTGCCCGTCGGCCAGACGGTGACCAACGGGTGGCCGGTGCTCGACCTGGGCCGCCTGCCGGACGTGCCTCTCTCGAAATGGGAGCTGGCCGTCGACGGGGCCGTCGAGGAGCCCGTCCGCCTCGCCTGGAAGGACTTCATCGCCTTGCCGCAGACCAAGGACGTGAGCGACTTCCACTGCGTCACCACCTGGTCGAAGCTCGACGTGCCGTGGGAAGGGGTGCAGCTCTCGACGGTGCTCGCTCTCGCGCGCCCGCTGCCCGAGGCGACTCACGTGGTGACCCACGCGTATGACGGGTATACGACCAACTTGCCGCTGGAAGAGGCGCTCAAGGACGACGTGCTGCTCGTCCACAGCGCGGAAGGACAGCCGCTTCCGGTCGAGCACGGCGGTCCGGTCCGGGTCATCACTCCACAGCTCTACGCCTGGAAGGGGGCGAAGTGGGTCCGTCGCATCGAGGTGCTGACGCACGACCGGCTCGGGTTCTGGGAGCTGCGCGGGTACAGCAACACCGCGCACCCATGGCGGGACGATCGCTACTCGTAGCGCTTGCGCTCGCGTTGCCGGCCTTCGCGGCGCCGCGCCAGAACGTGCTGGAGTACGTCGGCGTGCAGCTCGGGCGCGACCGCGGCTTCACGCCCGCGCAACGGACCGAGCTGCTCCAGGCGCTGCGCGACCGATTCGCCGGCTACGGGCTGAACGTCGTCCGCCCGGACAAGCCCCAGGACGTGCAGACCCTCATGCACGTCGTCGCCGAGGGGATGTTCGATCGCGCGCCGATGGACCGCATCGCCGAGGTCGCGTTCGCGGCCTACCAGGCGGTGTGGCGCGGGGCGCCCGCCGAAGTCGTCGACGGGATCGCGCTGTACGGGTTCCGCAAGCCGGTGCCGCCGGAGAAGCTCGCTGCCTGGGCGAACGGCTATCGCGTGGCCGTGAAAGGGAACGTCCCCGACGAGGTCGCCGCCGACCTGGTGCGCAACGCCATGGAGGGCGGATGGGACGTCCCTACCTTCGACACGGTCAAATGGGGCCTCGTCGACGCCGCCCGCCGCAAGTACGACGTGAAGCTGTACGCCGCGTACGTCTTCGCCGGCATGGAGAAGGACCGGCAGCATCCGGGCGCGCTTCTGGGCAGGACGCGCGCGACCTTCGAGCAGGGCGCGCGCAGGAAGAGCGTGCCGCCGGATCCCGGGTATCGGGGCGTCTTCGACGTGGATACCGCCCCGCAGCGAGGGCGTCCGCCCGACAAGCCTGCCCCGCCGGAGGAGACGGAGAGGCCGCCCGAGCCGCCGCGCGCGCGCGAAGGCGAGGGGCCGTTCAGCTCGTGGGCGCGCGTCGAGCGCACCGCACTGTCGTACCTGGGCACGCCGTACGTCTGGGGCGGCGAGACGCGCGCGGGCATCGACTGCTCCGGCCTGACGCGCAACTCCTACCGCGCCGGGTCCATCCCGATCCCGCGCGTCTCCAAGCTGCAATGGAAGAGCGGAGCGGCGGTTACGAAGGAAGCGCTGCGCGAGGGCGATCTGGTGTTCTTCGACACCAATGGCGCGGGAGTCTCGCACGTCGGCATGGTGATCGACCCGCACACCCGCCGCATCATCCACGCCTCCTCGTCGCACGGAGTGGTAGAGGCCGACATGGACGAGCCCTGGTTCCAGTCGCGGTACCTGGGCGCGCGGCGCGTCGCCAATTGAGGCTCGCCATCCGCATCGCCGCGGCCGCGGTCGGCCTGGCCGCGCTCGTCCTGCTCGCCCTGCCGCTCGGACGCCGATCCCCGCTGCCAGCGCCGGCCGTGGTGCACGGGCGCTCCGCTCTGCAGGCGCAGGCGGACGCCGCGATCGAGGTGGGCGCCGCGCGAATGACCATCGAGGTCCCGCGCGGCGTTCCGCTCGCGGGCTACGCCGGACGGCGCCGCGCGGCGAGCGAAGGTCAGGTGTACGTACGTGCCTTGGTGCTCCGCTCCGGCGAGGTGCGGGCCATCGTCGTGGCCCTCGATGCGCTGCTGATCTCGGGCGATCTGGAGGAGGAGGTGCTGCGTCGCGCGCAGCTTCCGCCCCGCACCTGCCTGCTGCTCGCCGCCACGCACACGCACTCGGGCCCGGGAGGAACCTGGGACAACGAGCTGGCCGAGCTGGTCGGGAACGGACGATTCGATCGCGCCATGCGCGACGCGGTGGCGCAAGCGGTCGCAGACGCGATCCGCGGCGCCCTGGGGTATCTGCGCACCGGCCGCTTCGCCATCGCGCAGGTCGAATGGGGCGATG
>JBJMQJ010000034.1:0-9164 GCA_045802765.1 Myxococcales bacterium | reverse complement strand
TCCCGCCAGGATGTTCACGTTGTCCGTCAGGTCCTTCCACGTCCCGCTGACGCCCTTCACGTCCGCCTGGCCGCCCAGTTTTCCCTCGGTGCCGACCTCGTGCGCGACGCGCGTGACCTCGGCGGCGAACGCGCGGAGCTGATCGACCATCTCGTTGACGGTCTCCTTCAGCTCGAGGATCTCGCCGTTGGCCGGAACCGTGATCTTGCGGGAGAGGTCTCCCCGCGCGACCGCCGTGGTCACCGCCGCGATGTTCCGCACCTGGTCGGTGAGGTTTCCCGCCAGGACGTTCACATTGTCGGTCAGGTCCTTCCACACGCCCGCGACGCCGGGAACTTCGGCCTGGGCCCCGAGCTTGCCCTCGGTGCCCACCTGCTTCGCGACGCGGGTGACTTCCGAGGCGAAGCTGCGCAGCTGGTCGACCATGGTGTTGATGGTGTTCTTCAGCGCCAGCACCTCGCCGCGCACGTCGACGGTGATCTTCTGCGACAGATCGCCGTTCGCGACCGCCGTGGTGACCTTGGCGATGTTGCGCACCTGGTCGGTCAGGTTTCCCGCCAGGATGTTCACGTTGTCCGTCAGGTCCTTCCACGTCCCGCTGACGCCCTTCACGTCTGCCTGACCGCCCAGCTTGCCGTCGGTCCCGACCTCCTTCGCCACGCGCGTCACCTCGCCGGCGAAGGAGCGGAGCTGGTCGACCATGGTGTTGATGGTGCTCTTCAGCTCGAGCACCTCGCCGCGGGCATCGACCGTGATCTTGCGCGAGAGATCCCCGCGCGCCACCGCCGTGGTGACCTCGGCGATGTTCCGCACCTGCGCAGTGAGGTTGTTCGCCAACAGGTTCACGTTGTCGGTGAGATCCGTCCAGGATCCGGCGACGCCGGGAACGTCGGCCTGCGCACCGAGCTTCCCGTCCACTCCGACGGTGCGCGCGACGCTCGTCACCTGCTGGGCGAAGATGGAGAGCGTCTTCGTCATGTCGTTGAGCGTCTCGCCCAGCGCGCCGATCTCTCCCTTGGCGTTCACCTGGATGCGCTCGGACAGATCGCCGCTCGCGACGGCGGTCACGACGCGGACGATTCCTCGCACCTGGGCGGTCAGGTTCGAGGCCATCGAGTTCACGTTGTCGGTGAGGTCCTTCCACACGCCGGAGACGCCCTTCACGTCCGCCTGGCCGCCCAGCTTCCCCTCGGTCCCGACCTCGTGGGCGACGCGCGTCACCTCGGCGGCGAACGCGCGCAGCTGATCGACCATCTCGTTGACGGTCTCCTTCAGCTCCTGGATCTCGCCTTGCGCCGGGACGGTGATCTTCCGCGACAGGTCGCCCCGCGCGACGGCCGTGGTGACCGCGGCGATGTTACGGACTTGCGAGGTGAGGTTGGCGGCGAGGAGGTTCACCGCCCCGACCACCTCCCGCCACGCTCCCGCCGCTCCGCGCACTTCCGCCTGCCCGCCGAGCCGTCCCGCGGTGCCGACCTCGCCGGCGATCCGGATCACCTCGGAGCGGATGGCGCGCAACCTGCCCACCAGGGCGTTCATGCTGCGGGCGATGCGCAGCGGCTGCCCGCGCAGCGCCGTCCCGTCCGGCGCTTCGAGCGGCATCACGTGCGCGAGCTCGCCTTGCTCGAGCGCTCTCGCTACCGCAGCGGTTTCCTTCGCATGCCAGGTGAGCCGGTCCAGCACTTCGTTCAGGGACGAGAGGACCTCCCCGTAGCTGCCCGGCAGGAGGGCCGGCGAGGTGCGCTCGTGCAGCAATCCCTCGACGCCGACGCGCCGCGTAATCCGGGACATCTCCCGGGCAAGATTGGCGTTTCGCATGATGAGCCGGTTGGCCGAGGAGGCGATGCGGCCGAGGACGCCGCCGCCGTCGACCTGGGCGCGGGCGCGAAAGTCCCCTTCGGAGGCGATCTCCAGCGCCCGGGCGATTCGCTCGAGATCGCGGAAGGTTCCGCTGCTCGCGCGCGCGTCGCGGACGGCGAGCATAGAATCCAACTCTTCGGTCGGTTCCAAATGCCTCCTCCTCGGGGAAAACCAGGCGGATGCCTATAGTGTGGTGCTGATGGATGCCACGGGCATGGACCTGATGGAGTCTCCCCTCGCGGGATTGGTTCGGACGCGCGTCGATCGCGTCCTGCGCAGCTGGGAGGCAAGCGGTACGGCGGCCGGCGACAAGGCGGGGAAACTAGCGGTCCGGCGTTTCCTCGCCGCGCTCGACGAGCTTGCCCAGGCCGCGGACGTGCTGGCGGCAGCGGCGCCCCGTCCGATTGCCGCCGCCTCGACCACTCCGGCCGTCCTGGCGGTGACCGACGATCCGCTGCTGGCGAGCGGATTGCGGCAGCGGCTCGGGTCGTCGTCGCATTTCACCGCCGTGGCGACCCCACAGGAGGCGACCGACGCAGCCGCCGGCGGCGATCCGGCAGTCGTGTTCGCGGCGGGCCGCGCCGCCGGCGAGGCCATCCGGCGCGTGCGCGAGGTGTTCCCCGGCATTTCCGCGGTGATCGCCGCCGCCGAGTCCGACGTGCCCAGGCTCCTTGCGGAATTCCGCGACGATCCTGCGGTGATCCTCCCCGTCGCGGTGGGTGCCGACGGATTTGCCGCCGCGGTCCGCATGCTGCTGGATCAGGTCGGGCCCGCTCCGCGCGGCGCCGCCGCCGCGGACCAACCCGACGCCGGGCCCGCGCCGGTGGATCTGCCCGCGGAACCGAGATCGTACGCGCACTTGACGGGGATGCTGCCGCGGGCGCTGGAGCGCACCGTCGACTTCGACGTCGGCGCGGCGGTGATCGCGCGACCGGGAGGCGAGCCGCTGGTGGACGTCCACGCGACCTCCGACTGCTCGGGCGCGACGCTGGAGATGGTGCGCGAACGCGCCCTGGCGCTGTTCTGGATCGTCTCGGGCCGCGTGCAGCGCGAGAACGAGGAGCTGCACATCGCGGTGCCGCCTCCCTTGCGCGCGGCGATCTACGTCCCGCTCGCCACCGAGGGACGGGTGGTGGGATTGACGTATCTCGGATCGTTCCGTCCCGACGCCTTCTCCGGAAACGGCGAGGTGATCGCGGAGCTGGCGGCGCACGCGTCGGGCGCTTACCGGCGGCTGGAAGCTTCGGTGAGCCGCCTGCGGTTGACGCCGCGGCAATCGCAGGTCCTCGCGCTCATCGCCTCGGGCCTGTCCGACAAGGAAGTCGCGGAGCGTCTGGGATTGGCCCACCGCACCGTGCGCACGCATGTCGATCGGCTCCTGCGCGAGCACGGCCTGCGCAGCCGGACCGAGGCCGTCGCCGCGTGGCTGCGCGGCCAGCAGGGGTGACGAGAGCTTCGCCCCGACCGGACGCGCCCTCGCCGTGGCATCGCGCGGCGCGAATCGCACGCGATTGATCAATTCCTGCATGTAGCTGTCGTGGACAGGCAAGCTCCCGAGCGGCCTGCCGGCTCCAGAGCTCACGCGACGCGGCCACGCACGCTGCGTTCATCGTGGGACTTCCAACGGGGCTTTTCCGTTCGTAGACTGAGGGTTCTAGCGGTATCCGACGGGTTGCGGGGCTCGTCCAAAGGCCCAAAAGGGCAGTCGATGAATGAAGGCGTGGGGGCGCATGCATTGGTCGCGACCGCTACCGATGTGCCCGCGGCCCGCGACCTGGGATCCCTCTACGCCGAAGCATTGCGAGCCAATCTAGCCGAGCCGAGCGAAGGCACGCTCCGGCGCGCGTACGAGATCGGCCGGCGGGGTTTTGCGCAGGGCCTGGGGATCCTGGAGCTCGTGGCCATCCACCACGAGGCGCTCGCGAAGCTGTCCATGCGGGAGCCCGGACGCTCCGCGCGGCAGCAGCAGATCGTTCGCGCGGGGGAATTCTTCGCGGAAAGCCTTTCGCCGTACGAGATGGCGAACCGCGGATTCCGCGAGGCGACCTCGGCGCTGCGCAAGCTGAACGAGACCATGGAGCGGGAGATCCAGCGCATCGCCCACTCGGTTCACGACGAGGCCGGGCAGCTCCTCGACGCCGCGCGCCTCGCCATCTGCGCCGTCGGTGACGACCTCTCTCCCATCGTGCGCGAGCGGCTGCGCGAAGTGGGCTGCATGCTCGATCGCGCCGAATCCGAGCTGCGCCGGATTTCGCGCGAGCTGCGGCCGATGGTCCTCGACGACCTCGGCCTGGTTCCCGCATTGCAGCTCCTCGCGGAGGGGGTCTCGCGGCGCGCCGGTCTGCGGGTCCGGATCGAGAATTCGCTGGTCCGCCGCCTCCCGGCAAACATCGAGACGACGCTGTACCGCGTGGTGCAAGAGGCGCTCACCAACGTCGTCAGACATTCGCGCGCGAAGAACGCGACCATCCAGCTCGCCCGCCGGGGCAAGGGAAACCTGCGCTGCTCCGTGCGCGACGACGGCGACGGATTCGACGCCGATGCCGCGCTCTCGAATCCGCAACGGCGGGGATTGGGATTGGTCGGGATCCGCGAGCGCTTGAACGCAGTGGGCGGCAGGTTCCAGATCCGATCGCAGCCGGGCAGGGGGACGGAGCTGATCGCCGACGTCCCCGCCGAGGACTGACATGCGCGTCGTGCTCGCAGACGATCACGCGCTCGTCCGCCAAGGCGTCCGGTCTTTGCTGGAGAAGGCAGGCTTCGAAGTGGTCGGCGAGGCGTCCGACGGTCAGGAAGCCCTGCTCCTGGTGGCGGCCGCCCGGCCCGACGTTGCCATCCTCGACATCGGCATGCCGCTGCTCAACGGCCTGGATACCGCCGGCGAGATCCAGAAGGCATGGCCGAGGACGAAGACCATCCTGGTCACCCGGCACGACGAGGTGCAATACGTCAGCGAGGCGTTGCGCGCCGGCGTCAAGGGATACGTCCTCAAGAACCAGGCGGCCACCGATCTCGTGGAGGCCATCCACCAGGTCGCCCGCGGCGGGATCTACCTGAGCCCGCACGTCTCCCGCGCGGTCGTCGAAGCGTACCTGTGCAAGGCCAACGCTCCCGTCGACCCGCTCACGCCGCGCGAACGCCAGGTCCTGCAGATGGTCGGCGAGGGCAGGTCGACGAAGGACGTGGCGACGATCCTGGGGATCAGCGCCAAGACGGCCGAGTCGCACCGGGCGCGACTGATGCGCAAGCTCGACATCCACGAGATCGCGGGGCTGGTGCGGTACGCCATCCGCCGGGGCCTCGTCCAGCCGTGACGTAGGAGGTTCGCCTCGCTTCTCCGCTCCACCGCTCCGGCGCAGGCGCTGCTGCCTTCCAGTATTCACCTGATTGCGCGAACGGCGCGCCAGGGCCATTCCTTCCCTCAGGTCAACGCCCTTGGAACACGACACCCAGGTCCCCATCCGGTCGGACCAGGACATCGTCACGGCTCGGCAGATAGGCCGCTCCCTCGCGGCGGCGCTGAACTTCACTTCCGCCGAAGCGACGCTGATCGCCGCGGCAATCTCGGAGCTGGGCCGGAACATCGTGACTTACGCGAAGCATGGCGAGATCCGTCTCAAGATTCTCGACGGCTCCGCCGATCGCCGCGGCATCCAGGTGATCGCCCGCGACGACGGGCCGGGGATCGACGATCTCGACCTGGCGCTGCGCGACGGATTCTCCACCTCGGGAGGTCTGGGATTCGGGTTGCCCGGCGTCCGGCGGTTGGCCGACGAGTTCCACATCGAGTCCGCGCGCGAGCGCGGCACGACGGTGATCATCACGAAGTGGAAGACGTAGCTTCGAGGAACGAGGTCGGGCCGCTACAGGCGGATCTTCGTCACGACCAGCGTCCGATCCCCGGTCTGGAACGGGACGGCCCACTCCGCGCGGGCGGAGAGGAGCGCGGCGCCCTGCTCCGGCAGCCCCGAGGAGCCATCCCAGAGATACGCGTCCACCGGCTCGCCTCCGGAAAGCTCCAGCTCGATGCGCACTCCCTCGGATCCGGTCGTCGTGCAGACGTATCCGCGCCACGAGCGGGAGTCGCCATAGGCGGCGCCGACGAGGTTCTTCGATGGCGTCGCGGGCACGCTCACCCCGTTCATGCGCACCGCCGTCAGGCGCTCGGCGGGCAATGCGATTCCGGCGAGCGAGGCGCCGCGCGGCGAGCGCAGCCGGGCGCGGATCGATCGCGCGCCGCCGTCGGACCGCCGGTCTTCCACGACCAGCTCCGGCCGGGCCAGCGGGAAGGCGGGAGCGGGCGCCGAGTACGCCTGCACGCGGGGCGCCCAGGGAAGCGGAACGGCCGGCGCGCGGGCGAAGGAGGCGGCGGCGGCCAGCTCGCGCGGGAGCGGCCCGCTGGTCGCGGAGGCCAGCCAGCGCGCCTCGTTCGCGTCCGCGTCCATGCTGTACCAGAGGTTCAGCTTGCGCGGATTGTCGGCGCTGAACGGCGGCGCGGTCGCCGCGGCGACGGACCCGGTCACCGCCAGGGCCGCCGCGACGAACGCAGTCGCGCCCCGCAAACGGGGCCCCGCCTCGAGCCAGACGGGAGCGGCCGTGCCCAGGACGAAGGCGAGGAGCGCCGAGGACGCGGGCAGAATGGGAATCCCCAGGGCGTCGTACAAAAGCCAAGCCACCGGGCACCACAGCACCGCCGCGACGGCGAGCGGCAGCAACGACGAGAGCCACCGGGCGTGCGCGGAACGCGCAAGACCGCAGGCGCCCGCCGCCAGGCAGGGCAGCACGAACGGGTACGCGAGACCGGGCGCCGCGAACGCGGTGGCGAGGCCCGTTCCCGCCCATGCGCAAAAGGTGCCCCACCACAGCCCGGCGGCACCGGCCCTGCGCCCCGGCCACAGCGCCGCTCCCCAGGCGCCGACCACCGGCAGCGCGAGGAACGCGCCGCGCGCGGCGGCGGGATGCGCAACGAACGGGTATGGCGCCGCTCCGGCGGCTCGCAGCGTGCGGAGCAGGACGTACCCGAGCACCCAGGTGACCGCGATGGCGGCCAGGCATGCGCCGCCGCCCAACGCCAGCGGACCCGCGCGCAGCTCGCCACCGCGTATGGCGCGCGCCGCTCCAGCGAGCCAGAGGAGAGCGGCCGCGACGGCGAGCGCCGGCATCCAGCCGAGCGGCCAGCGCACCACGGCGAAGGCGAGCACGTCGAAGAATGCCCGTTCGCCCGGCGGCGGCGTCTCGAGGTCGGCCCGCGCCAGCGCGCGCACCATCGCCAGCGCATTCTCGCCGTGGTGCTGCAGGCTGTCGGGATCCGCATGGGCGAAGTCGTCGCGCGGCGTGTGGTAGCGCGCTTCGCCCCCGATGAAGGCGAAATTGAGCCCCGGGAGCCCGGCGCGCTTGTACACGGTCAGGTCGGTGTCGTTCGGCAGCGTCTGGTAGATGGTGTAGTAGATGGAATTGCTCGCCGGCCTCGCAACGCTCCTCGCGAACAGATCGACGATCCAGCCGCTCCGGTCGCTCGTCTCGAACATCAGGCTCGCGCCGGTGGTCCCGCGCGCCTCCAGGTTCACCACCGCCCCGACCTCCTTCATGGCGGGATCGCCGGCGACGAACGCCTCCGCGCCGAGCAGGTCGTCCTCCTCTCCTTCGTTGAGGAGGAAGAACACGGGGCGCTCGGGAGGCGGCCCTGCCTTCAGCGCCCGCGCGATCTCCAGCGCGGCCGCGGCGCCCGTGCCGTCGTCGCTGGCTCCGGGGCCGGCCGGCACCGAGTCGTAGTGCGCCGAGAGAAGGACCGCCTTGACGGCCCGGCGACCTTCGAGCCGGCCGACGACGTTCGTGACGCGGGCGCAGATCCCCACCGCGCCGCAGGCGAACGCTTCGCGGATTCTCGGCTGGTAGCCGAGCCGCTCCAGCTCGGCCACGATGCGTTGCCGCACGCGCGCACCCGCCGGGGAGCCGGTGGGATGCGGCTCGCCTTCACCCAGCAGGGAGCGGAGGACCTCGCGAGCGCGACCGGCGGAGAACTCCTGCGCTGGCGCGTCCGCCGGCCGGGCCGGAGGCGGCCGGTAACGGAGCGCGGCGGCTCCGATGGACGCGGCGACCAACGCCAACGCTGCGGGAAGCTTCGCCGATGCGGGATCCATCCGCCCAGGGTATCAGCGGCGAGCTGCGCGTGGAGAGGACGTTGCAAATGGTTGCGGCGGTCCTTCGCCCCCGGTAGAGGGCTTGCGCGTGAGCGGGCGGAACCATCAGTTCGAGGCAGTCGCGTTCGTGGAGAACTTCGCGCTGCGCGAGATGGCCCAGGCCATTCCCGGCGGCCGCCTGCGCGCTCACGAGCTGCGCTATCCGCTCGACGGTGGAGGCGAGGTGTTCGTCTATCCCTTCGGCGCGGCGGTGTTCCACGACGCCGTGCTCGACCAGCGCGAACGTTTCCTCGAGCGCATCCGCGCCACGCTCCGCGCGCCGGCGCGGAAGGTGGTGGCCGAGAGCTTCACGGTCCACGAAGAGCCCGGCGCGAAGATCGGCTTCGCCGACGGGATCCTGCAGATCGGCGAGCTGGGCCGCGCGCGCGCGGCGGCCGTGGCCATCGTGGTCGCCCAGAGCGCAGCCATGGAGTACTACGAGCGGCTCGTCGACGACCTCTTCGGCCGGACCGACGCGCTGGTCGACCGGCTGGAGAAGACAGGCACGGTGCGCGCGCGCCCTGCCCGCCTGCACCGGTTCATCGGCGAAGCGATCACCTCGCGCAACGAAGTCCTCTCCGTGCTCCACTTGCTCGACAAGCCCGACGAGGTCTGGGAGGACCCCGAGCTGGACCGCATCTACGACGACCTTCGAGCGGAATTCGATCTCACCGACCGGTTCCAGTCGCTGGAGATCAAGCTGCGCGGCGTGCAGGAATCGCTCGAGCTGGTGCTGGACGTGGCGCGGGACCGGCGCATGTGGCTCTTGGAGATGTCCATCGCGCTGCTCATCCTGGTCGAGCTGGTGCTGTCGCTCTGGCGCAGGTGAGCGGCGCTCGGCAGCTCACCGGCCGGCGTGCAGCTTGACCGCCGCGTACACCGCCCGGTTGGCCGGCGTGGCGACTCCGCTTTCCCGGCCGAGGCGGACGACCGCGCCGGACAACCATCCGACCTCGAGCCGGTTCGCCCGTTCCAGGTCGTTGTGCATGGAGGAGGTCATCTGGTCGGGAAGCGTGTCCACGAAGGCGAGCCTCTTCTCGGCGAAGTCCGCGTCGAGCGCGACGCCCTTGGCCCGTCCGACCGCCGCCGCCTCGCGCATCACCTCGAGCAGCATCGCCCGCGTGT
>JBJMQJ010000349.1:0-9499 GCA_045802765.1 Myxococcales bacterium | reverse complement strand
GCTACGCGCGGGCGCTCACGGAGCTTGTGCCCCGCCTCGGCCAGGTGAAGCTCCTTCGGCAGTGGGCGGGCTGCTACGATGTGACGCCCGACCATTCGCCGATCCTGGGGGAGACGCCCGGCGTCCGCGGCCTTTTGCAGATGAGCGGCTTCGTCGGGCACGGCTTCATGATGGCGCCCGCGGTGGCGCGCCGGATGGCCGAGTGGATGGGCGGCGCGCGCGACGAGCTGTTCGAACGGTTCAACGTGTCGCGCTTCGCCGAGGGCCGGTTCGAGAACGAGACGCTGATCATCGGCTGATCGCCGCGCCCCATCCGGCCATCAGCGGACGCGTAACTTGCCGAATGCTTCGCGCGGCGCGCACTATGTGCCGCGGGAGGGCACATGTTCCGTCGATTCCTGCGGACCGACGACGACGTCTCTGCCTTGGTGATGCGCCTCACCCTGGGCGTGGTCTTCTTTCCGCACGGCGCGCAGAAGGTGCTGGGATGGTTCGGCGGACCCGGCGCCTCGGCGACCATCCAGGGCTTCGGGAAGATGGGGATGCCACCGGCCCTGACGGTGCTGATCATGGCCGCCGAGCTCGGTGGCTCCTTGCTGCTGATCCTGGGTTTCCTCACCCGGCTGGCCGCCCTCGGCATCGGCTGCGTGATGGCGGGCGCCATCTACCTCGTCCACGCGAAGGTCGGCTTCTTCATGAACTGGATGGGGACGCAGAAGGGCGAGGGCCTCGAGTACCACCTGCTCGCGCTCGGCCTGGCCATCGCCCTGCTGGTGAAGGGCGGCGGCGCGTTCTCCGTCGATCGCGCGCTGGCCGGAGAGGATCGCGGGACCGTCGCGATGCCGGCGCCCAGGATGTGAGCCGCGCCGGCTGCTAGACTGGCCGGCATGGCGACGAACGCGAAGCTCGGCTTCATCGGCGCGGGAAACATGGGCGAGGCGCTGGTGAAGGGGCTCATCGCTTCCAAGGCCGCGGCGCCCGCCCAGATCCGGGTGAGCGCGCGCCGGCGGGAGCGGGTCGAGGAGCTGGAGAAGGTCTACCGCGTGCGGGGCGGCTCCAACGCGGAGGTCGCCCGCGAGAGCGACGTGGTCGTCCTCGCGGTCAAGCCGCAGATCCTGGATCAGGTCCTGCGCGACATCGCCGGCGAGGTGTCGCGCGACAAGCTGATCGTCAGCGTCGCCGCGGGCGTTCCCATCGCGGCCATCGAGCGGCGGCTGCGGCCGCCGGTGCGCATCGTCCGGGCGATGCCCAACACTCCGGCGACGGTCGCCGCGGCGGCCACCGCGATGGCGCTCGGCGAGCACGCCACCGACGCGGACCTCGCCACCGCGAAGACCATCTTCGACTCGGTCGGGCTCACGGTGGTGCTGGAGGAGTCGCAGCTCGACGCGGTGACGGGCCTCTCCGGCAGCGGGCCGGCGTACCTCTTCCTCATCATCGAGGCGCTCGCCGACGCCGGCGTGAAGGTGGGGCTCTCCCGCCGCGCGTCCATGCAGCTCGCCGCGCAGACGGTGCTGGGCAGCGCCAAGCTGCTCATCGAGAGCGGGCAGCACCCGGGCATGCTCAAGGACGGCGTGACCAGCCCGGGCGGCACGGCCATCGCCGGGCTGCACACGCTGGAGGCCGGCGGCCTGCGCAACGTGCTGATGAATGCCGTCGAGGCCGCCACCCGCCGCTCGCGGGAGCTGGGCGAGGAATTCCTGAGGAAGCTGTGATGACGAATCGAGCCGAGGACCTGAAAGCGATCGAGCGGCTGCGCGATGCCGACGTGGCCGCGAGCAAGGCGTACGACGCGGAGGGCCTTGCTGCGTTGTTCACCGACGACGCCGTTGCGCTGGGTCCGGGGCAGCCACCGGTGCGCGGCATCGCGGCCATCCGCGCCGGCCTGCGGCGCATGGTGGCCTCGCTGGACATCGAGGTGCTCGACTACAAGGAAGCGTTCGAGGAGACGCTGCTCTTCGGCGACACGGCCGTCGAGTGGGGACGCATCGAAGGGACCGAGCGGCCCCGCGGCGGCGTCGAGATCTCGACCTCGCGCGTGCACGTGATGCGCATCCTGCGGCGGCTGCCCGACGGCAGCTGGCGCATCCACCGCACCATCTACGCGCCCGCCGCGGCGCAGGGGGAGCAATGACAGGGGCCCTGGGCGCGCTGCTCGCGGACGTGCGGCTTTCGCCCGACGGAGCGGGCGACGAGCGGATCGCGGAGGCCGAGCAGGACATGGACTGCAAGCTGCCCGCGGACGTGAAGGATCTGCTGCGCGAGCACGACGGCGGGGAAGGAATCCTGGGCGCGCGCAAGCGGCCGCTGCAGCTCTGGCCGCTCGAGCGCATCCGCGCCGAATGCGAGGCGCAGGAGGTGACGCGCGCGGTGCCGGGGCTGGTGCTGTTCGCTTCCGATGGAGGGTCGGAGGGTTACGGGTGGCTCCCGCGGCTCAAGAAGGGCAAGTACGGCCGGATCTCGCTGCTCGCGGCAGGCGCCCACGAATTCGAGCCGCTGGCCGACTCGCTGGAGGAGCTGCTCCGGGCGCTGTCGGAGGATCGGTGATCAGGTAGCCAGTGCCGCGACGAGCTTCTCCGGCCGGGCGTGATCGCCCTGATGGGTGCTCGCGTACCGGAAGAGCACCTCGCCGCCGGGCGCCACCACCATCGTGCCCCCCTGCTGCCAGGCGTCGCCCTCGATCCTTCCGGTGCCCAGGCGCTTGCGCAGGGCGCGGAGGAGGTTCACCAGCGCGCGTGGCCCGATCGTCGCCCACACGCCGCGCCGGAACCCGGCCAGCCGATACGACTGCCGCTTCGGGTCGGTGAGCACCCGGGCCTCGCCGCAGAGGCCGAGCCTCTCCACGAAGCCCTTCGCCATCGCGGGCAAGCCGTTCCCGACGATGGCCACGTTCGCGCCCTTGCGGCGCATCTCGCTCAGGTGTGGCCGCAACTCGGCCACTTCCTCATGGCACGCCGGTCAACCGAAGTGCCGGACCCAGATCACCACCGCCGGGCGGTCCGCCCAGAGCGAGCCGAGGCGAACCGGATTGCCGTCGGTATCCTTCACTTCCACGTCGGCCAGCGCCGGGTCGACCTTCACGTTGCCTCCAGCCGGTGACTGCAAACGCATCGCATAACTTTCCCAGCGAGAAAAGCGCAACCGTGTCGAGCAGTGCTGTCTGCTCCGCGTCCGAGGACACACGAGCCGGATCTCCGTTGCTCTTCAGGGAGGGTGGAGACGCGCACCGGTGGAAGTGCGCTCGCGTGCCCGGGACGGCATTCGTCGCCGCGTTTGACTGCGGCTACGATTGAGGAGCTCAGATCGACGCGTCTGCCGAGTTTGGAATCAGACACTTAGTTCACCCGGCTGAACTAAGTGTACAGAGCTCGACACTCCGAACCGGGCACATGGGCGTGGCAGCTAGTAGTCGTCCGGGTTGAAGCTCTCGTGCCCCTGCTGCGTTTCGTAGTCCAGCATGGCGACGTTCTCCACGATCTTCGACTTCTTGCGCAGGCGATCGAGCCAGCTCTGGTACAGCTCGCCCTGCCGCTGGCCTTCGAGCCGCTCGCGGAGCGACTTCTTCTCCGCGTCGTCCAGCTTGGCCGGATCGGCGCGCTCGCGCGTCTTGAGGCGGAAGACGTAGTAGGTGTCCCCGTCCTGCACCGGAGCGTCGGGCACCGCGCCTGGCGAGGTCAGCGCGAACACCGCGGAGGAGAGCTTCGGCGCCAGCCCTACGCCGGGGACGTACCCGCCCACGGGATGGAAGGGCTCGGTCTC
Source organism: Myxococcales bacterium (assembly GCA_045802765.1). Classification (GTDB taxonomy): domain Bacteria; phylum Myxococcota; class Myxococcia; order Myxococcales; family 40CM-4-68-19; genus VBKO01. The sequence goes on along the minus strand of JBJMQJ010000349.1, from coordinate 5,740 downwards.
CTGCGCCTGCGGCGTGGTGAAGCTGGTGAAGTCGAACTGCCCCGGCTCGGTCTTCTTCGCCGGATAGAGGTCCTCGAGACGCTTGCCGCCTTTCAGCGCCGTCAGCGCCTCCTGCGCCTTCTGCCGCGCCAGCTCGCCGCCCTTCTGCGCGCGAAGCTGCTCCTGCGCGATCTGCTTGCGCACCTCGTCGAGCGGCTGCACGCGCTCCGGCTTCTTCTCTTCCGCCTTGAGGACGTGAAAGCCCGTGCGGTCCTTGAACACGGCCGAGAGCTGCCCCGGCTCGAGCTTCGAAGCCTCGTCCTCCAGCGTCTTGCCGTACGGCGAAGCGCCGCGCGCGACGAACCCGAGGTCGCCCCCGTTGTCCTTGGTCGCGTCTTCGCTCTTCTCCTTCGCGACGGCGGCGAAGTCCTTGCCTGCCTTCACCTCGGCCACGGCGGCCTCGATGCGCGAGCGGGCCGCCTGCTCCTGCTCGGCGGTGGAGCCCGGCGGCACCTTCACCGTGATCACCCGCGCCTTCACCGAGGGCGGTTGGGTCCAGCGGGTCTTCGCGTCCTTCTCGTAAGCGGCCTCGATCTCCTTCGCGTGCGCCTTGGCGTACTCCTCGGCTTCGGCGTCGGTCGCCTGCGCCTTGTCGCGGAACATGAAGCCGGTGAACTTGGCGTATCCGATCGAGGCGCTTTCGTGCTGCGCCACGTACCAGGCCCGCACCTCGTCGTCGGAGACTTGCGCGCCGTTCAAGACCGACTGCAGGACCTTCGAGCGCAGCATGTCGCGCCGCCAGGCGTCCTCGAAGCGCGGGACGCTCATGCCGTAGCCGTTCTCGACCAGGCGCTTGTAGTAGTCGAAGTCGAAGCTGCCGTTCTGCTGGAACTGGGGCGACTTGGCGATCGCCTCGGACAGCTCCTGGTCGGTCACCAGGATGCCGAGGTCCTTCGCCTGCTGCGCGATGAGCTCCTGGTCCACCAGCGACCGCATGGTCAGTCGCTTGAGGTCATCCTGCTTGGCGTTGTCGACCGTGTACTTGCCGCCACGCTGCGCCGACATCTGCCGGAACCGCGATGCGTACGCCTGGGCGAAGTCGCCCGCGGTGACCACGTCGCCGTTCACCTTCGCCGCCCACGTCTCGGGGGTCCGCGTGCGGAACCCGGACGACCCGCGGCCGAAGGAAAAGATGAAGGTGACGATGATTGCGCCGAAGATGAGGACGATCAGGGACGACCGGGCGTTGGACCGCATCACGTCGAGCATGTGGGGAATGCTCCTGCAAGTGCCGGAAATGCGCGCGAAAATCCTGTACGAACGGCCGCTTGAAAGCTTGACAGGGTAGGGGAACCAAGTCTGTGATGCAAGCAGGAAAACCGGGAATGCGCGCCATCCGGCGCTCCTTTCACGGGTAGCCGTGCGCTCCCTCCTCCGACGATACCGCGAGCCCGTCTTCGTCGCCTTCCTGCTCGCCTTGCCCTTCGCGATCTTCGCCGCCAAGGCGCGCAAGCCGATGAGCCACAACCACTTCGACCGGGTGATCCTGGCGCTCACGGCTCCGATGGAGAAGGCGATCGTGCTGGCCGTGGTTGGCCTGCAGGACGCCTGGCACGGGTACGTGGCGCTCCGCGGGGTCCGGGAGGAGAACCTCCGCCTGCGCCGCGATCTGCTGCACGACCACAACGAAGCGAACGCCCTGGCCGAGGTGAAGGGCGAAAACGAGCGCCTCAAGCGCTTGCTCGAGTACGCCGACCGGCACAACCCCACGCGCTACCTGGTGGCCGAGGTGATCGCGGTGGGCGCCTCTCCTCACAGCCACGTGCTGCGCATCGCGCGCGGCACCGCCGACGGCGTCATGCAGGGCGCTCCGGTCGTCGCTCCGGAGGGCGTGGTCGGCCAGGTCGCCGTCGCCACCGCGCACTACGCGGACGTGCAGCTCATCTTGAGCCCCACCTCCGCGGTGCCGGCGGTCTCGCAGCGCACCCGCGGCCGGAGCACGGTCAAGGGAGTCGGCGACTTCACCCGCTGCAAGCTGGAGTACGCGCTGCGCACCGACGATCTGCAAGACGGCGACCTGCTGCTCACCGCAGGCGGCCCGGGCTTCTTTCCCAAGGGCCTGCCCATCGGGCGCGTCGTCAACGTGGCGAAGCGTCCCACCGGGATGTTCACCGCCGCCGACGTGATCCCCGCGGTGAGCTTCTCGCAGCTCGACGAGGTGATGGTGGTCCTCGGCCACCTCCCGCCGCCCTCCGGCGCCGCCAACGCGATGCGCGGGGAGCCCCAGTGACGCTGCGCAACGGCCTGGTGCTGCTCGTCTGCCTTTCGGCGTCCATCCTCGAATCGACGGTGCCGTTCCTCTTCCACCTCAAGGCAGCGCGAGCCGACCTGTTGCTCTCGGTGGTCCTGTACCTCGCGCTCAACGACGAGGTCGTGCAGGGCGCCGCGCTCTCGCTCGCCGCCGGTTACCTCTCCGATCTCACCTCGGCGACGCCCCCCTGCCTCTACACGTTCCTCGCCGTGCTCACCTTCGTGGTGATCCGGCTGGCGGGCAGCGCGATCAAGACGGACGGCGGCCCGCAGTCCGCCGCGGTGGCGTTCGCGGCCAGCCTGATCCACTCGTCGCTCGCCGCCGTGTTGTTCTACTTCGTCGCCCCCGGCAGCGAAGGCCTGGTGCTGCAGTTCGTGCCGCTCTTCTGGAGCGCGCTGGGCACCGCCATCGCCGCCCCGGCGGTCTTCTCCGTTCTCCGGCGGCTCGACAAGGCGCTGGTGCCGGCCTCCGACGCGACCCTGGTGCGCTGATGCCGTCGATGCTGGGGCTGGTCCGCCGCGACGCCGACGAGATCCGGGAGCTGCGTCCGCGCACGGCGCTGGGCGCCCTGGTCGTGGTCTGCGCCATGCTGGTCCTGACCGTGCGCCTCTACCAGCTGCAGATCCTCCGCGGCGACGAGTACAGCGCGCAGTCGGTGAGCAACTTCCGCAAGTCGCTCTTCGTCCCCGCCGATCGCGGCATGATCAAGGATCGCCAGGGGCGCATCCTGGTCGACAACCGCCCCTCGTTCGACGTCTTCCTCACCCCCGCGTTCTGCAAGCCGGGCAAGGGTCGTGACGGCCGCGACGAGCGCGAGGAAGTGATGGCCAGGCTCGCCACGTACCTCGAGATGAGCCCCGAGGACATCGACCGCATGAAGCAGGACTACCAGCGCTCCTGGACGTCGAAGGACAAGCTGGAGAAGTTCAAGCCCTACCTCGTGGAGCTGGACATCCCGCGAGACCAGGTCGACGTGCTCGAGGCGCACCGCAGCGAGCTCTCCTGCGTCGACCTCATCCCCACGCCGCATCGCAACTACCGGGTGGGGAGCAGCCTGGGCCACGTGATCGGCTACATGAGCGAGGTCACGCCCGACGAGCTGGACGACAAACCCGACGAGTTCCGGCGGGGCCAGACGATCGGGCGGCGCGGCCTGGAGCGCCGCTGGGAGCGCGAGCTGCGCGGGCAGGACGGGCGCGAGAACATCGCGGTGAACGCGCGCGGCCAGCACCTGGGCAAGGAGATGGACGAGCTGCTCATCCCCGAGAGCGAGCGCCTCATCGCCGCCCTCCCGGGCAACAACCTGGTCCTCTCGCTCGACGAGCGGCTGCAGGAGGCCGTCGACGTCGCCTTCCCCGGCCGCGCGGGCGCGGTGGTGGCGATGGAGGCGAAGACGGGGTTCATCCTCGCCATGGTCTCGCGCCCGTCCTTCGACCCGAACAAGATGTCGGGGCGCATCAGCCGCGCCGAGCTGCAGAAGCTCAACGAGGACACTCTCAAGCCGATGCTCAACCGGGTGATGAACGAGAACTACCACCCGGGCTCGACCTTCAAGGTGGTCACCTCGCTGGCGGGCCTGGAGGAGGGAGAGATCACCCCGACCTCGACGCTCTTCTGCAACGGCGGCTACACGATGGGCAACCACCGCTGGCGCTGCGACAAGCCCGCAGGTCACGGCTCCTTGACGCTCCACTCCGCGCTGCAGATGTCCTGCGACGCGTTCTATTACGCGCTCGGCGACCGCGTCGGGCTCGACGCGATCAGCGGCATGGCCCACCGGCTCGGCTACGGTCAGCCCACCGGGCTCGACCTGGGCCGCGAGATCACCGGGATCATCCCCGACGCGAAGAGCATCAACCCGGCGACCGGCTCCGTGCGCTCCCATGCCATCAACGCCGCCATCGGGCAGGGCGAGTTCAACGTCACGCCGCTGCAGCAGGCGGTCGCGTACGCGGCCATCGCCAACGGCGGCATGGTGTGGACGCCGCAGATCGTCCGGCGCATCGAAACGCCCGAAGGAAAGGTGGTCCGCGAGTTCGAGCCCCAGCCGGACGTCAACAATGGGCGCGGCGGCAAGCTGGAGGTGAAGCCGGAGAACCTGGCGGCGGTGCGCGAGGCGCTCGTCGCGGTCGTCAACGAGCCGGGCGGCACGGCGTACCGTTCGCGCCTGGCCGACGTGCGGTTCGCCGGCAAGACCGGCACCGCGCAGGTGATGAAGCTTGGCCAGAAGCAGAAGCTCGACCCCGCCACGCAGGTGTACCTCTCTCGCGACCACGCCTGGTTCGCGGCCTTCGCGCCCGCGGACGATCCGGAAGTGGTGGTGGTGGTGCTGAACGAGCATGGCGGATGGGGAGCCGACGCGGCCGCCCCGGCGGCGTCGAAGGTGGTCAAGGCGTACTTCGAGCTGAAGAAGAGGGACGCGGTAGCCATGAAGGCGGTGCAGTAGATGTCGGTGATCACCGAGAAGAAGCTCGATCACCTGCACTGGCCCTTGGTGCTGTGCACCGTCGTCATCTGTGCGTTGGGCGTGTGGAACCTGGCGAGCGCGACCAAGAACGCCGTCAATCCGATGTGGCTCGCCCAGTCGAAGTGGATGCTCCTCGGCCTCGTCGCCGTGGGAGCGTTCCTGTTCATCGACTACCGCTTCCTCGCCACCGCGGCGTGGCCAACCTACTTCGCCGCGCTGGCGCTCTTGGCGACCGTCGCGTTCCGCGGAAAGAAAGTGCTGGGCGCGCGGCGATGGTTGCAGGTGGGCCCCATGCAGCTGCAGCCGAGCGAGTTCGTCAAGCTGGCGCTGATCATCTTGATGGCGCGCTACTTCTCCCGGGACGACGTGTCCGCGCGCAAAGGGCAGTACGGGCTCTTCGATCTCTGGCGCCCGTTCCTCTTCGTGCTCATCCCGGTGGCGCTGGTGATGAAGCAGCCCGACCTCGGCACCGCGACGGTGACCTTCTTCATCGCCATGACGATGATCGTGTTCGCCAAGGTGCGCTGGCAGAGCTTGACCGCGCTCTTCGCGGGGGGCATCGCCGGCGCCGTGCTCGCCTGGGAGCGCCTGCTCAAGCCCTACCAGAAGACCCGCATCGTCACCTTCCTCGATCCGCAGGCGTACGCCAAAGGCGCCGGCTACCACGCCATCCAGTCCGTCATCGCCGTCGGCAGCGGCCAGTGGAGCGGGAAGGGATGGGGCGAAGGCACGCAGAACCAGTTGAGCTTCCTGCCCGAGCAGCACACCGACTTCATCTTCTCGGTGTGGGCCGAGGAGCACGGCTTCCTCGGCGGCGTCCTGCTCGTGTCGCTCTACGGCTTCCTGGTGCTCACCGCGCTCGACGTGGCTTCCAACGCGCGCGACAAGTTCGGCAGCTTCCTCGCCATCGGCATCGCCGCGCTCTTCTTCTGGCACGCCTTCATCAACATCGGCATGGTGACCGGCATCCTGCCCGTCGTCGG
>JBJMQJ010000348.1:0-6535 GCA_045802765.1 Myxococcales bacterium | reverse complement strand
AGACCAGCGCCAGGTTCACCGCCAGGACCGCGGCGACGAGAAGAGCGAAGAGCCAGAACCGGGAGCGCATGCGTCGGTGTGCTACCGCGCCGCGGGCGAGGGGTCAAAGGAAGTCCTGTAGGGCTTGTCAGTCCTCCTCCTCCGGGGGCCCCTCTTTCATGACCTCGCGCAGCACGCACGCCGCATAGCTGCCGCGGGGCAGCGCGAATTCCAGGAGGAGCGCGGACGCTCCCTCGGACGCGACGCGCAGGTCCTCGACGGGAACGCGGTATGGACGGCGCGCCCCTTCCATCTCACCGCCTCCGGCGGCGAAGGACCGGGGATCGACGCCTGCCTCGGCGACGACGGCCTCCTCGCGCGCGAGGGCGTCCCCCCGCGCCGCGAACAAGGAATGCCCCGGGAGAGGCCCTGTGGGATCCACCTCGCCGGCCTGCACGCGCGCCGTGTCCGCGGCGGCGTCCTCGGACACGAACAGTCCGCCCGTCTCGCGCTTGCGCAGCACGTCCCCTGGGATTGCGCGCTCGAACAGCCCGTCGCGCAGCCGCCCTGAAAGGCAGCGGTTGAACAGCTCCGCCTGCAGCGCGGAGAGCGCCAGCCGGCGCAGGAACCGATCCCGTGGAGCAGCCTCGCGGCGCAGGATCGCCGCGCCGAGGGCGGCGTTGTCGCCGCGCTTCCCGAACCTCTGCGGGCCGTACAGGTTGGGCGCGCCGCGCGACCGCAGCTCCTCGCAGATGCGCTCGGCGCGCTCGAGCGCGCCGGGAAGCACGCCCCGCACGGCGAGACGGAACCGGTTCCCGCGCAGGTGCCCGGGTCGCAGCTTGTTGCCGTGCAGCGCGGCCGACAGCACGCGCCAGCCGCTCCCCGCGAGCGCAGCCCCCCGCCTGGCGAAGTCGGAGCTGCGCGGCGGCACCGGGACGCTGAACCGCTGGACCGTCACCGCGCGCTTGTCCTTGAGGCCGGCGTAGCCCACGTCCCGCTCGCGGACGGAGAGCGCTTCGCCCAGCTCGCGCGCCACCTCTGGCGTGGTCCGGCCCTCCTTCTCGACGAGGAGGTAGAGGTGCCCGCCCTCGCCGCGCGGCTCGTAGAGCGGAAGCTCGTCGACGCGGAAGTCCTGCGCCGAGATTCGCGCCGACCCGGAGGTCCCCGGCAGTTGCGGGGTGAGGAGCGGCACCTCGCGCGGCGCCAGTCGGTCGGTCACGCGTCAGGCACGATCAGCGGGTCCGCGCCGAGGCGATCAACCCTTCTTCTCCTTCGCCTCGACGGTCTCGTACACGAAAGCCTTGTTCTGCTGCCACTCCAGCTCGTCCTCGACGGACCGCTGCAGGAACTGCAGCTTGACGGGCAGCACGTGCGGGCGGCCGTTCACGAAGATGGTCGGGGTCGCCTGCACCCGCGCGCCGCGGCCCTCCTGCAGGTGCGCCTCGATCGCAGCCTCGAATCGGCCGGCGTAGACCTCCTTCAGCATCTGCGCGCCGTCCAGCCCGACCTGCTTCGCGTACGCCTTGAGGTTCTCGTCCTCGAGCTCGTCCTGGTGGGCGAAGAGCAGGTCGTTCATCGGCCAGAACTTGCCGTGGCGGCGCGCGTACTCGGCGCAGCCCGCCGCGATCCGGGCGCGCGCGTGTCCGGGGAGCGGGAAGAACTTCGCGCACAGCCGCGCCTTGCCTTTCTCGGGCCCGCTGACCAGTTCGTGCAGCGGCTTGTTCGCCACCGCGCAGTGCGGGCACTGGTAGTCGCTGAACTCGACCAGCGCGACCGGCGCCTTGGCGTCCCCCAGCACGGGACAGTCGCTCGTCTTGAGCGGCTGCCGCTTCGATGCATCGAAGGAGGCGTAGTAGCTCTCCACCGTCTCGATTACTCGCGACGGCGTGCCTCCTTCGAGGAGGAGCGCCTTGACCAGCTCGGCCATGCGCAGCGCGTGCACGTCGCGGACGTTCGCGCCCAGGCACGTGGCGAGCGTGTCCCTGCAGCCGGCGTAGTCGAAGACGTCGCCCGCCACCTCGAGGAATTGCGCGCGCTGCTCGTCGTTCAACCCTGAGAGATCGGCGCGGGGCAGGATGCGGCGCGCTTGCTCCTCCGAGAGGCTGCGCGCGCCGGAGGACCCGGGTTGCGCTTGCGGGGCGGCCTGCGCCTCGGCCGGCGGAACGAGGTGCGGCCCGCGGGCTCCAGCGAGGAAAGCGAACGACCCGACGAGCGCAATGACGGCGGAGCGCAGGGAATGCGCGCGACGGAAACGCGGGTGGGTGGGATGACGCATCGTGAGCTTCGTTCCTTCGTCGAGGGTGGCGGACCGTACCATAACCGCTGGACGCCGAGTCGACCGCTCGCGGCAACCGCGAGACATCGTGGAACCACGGCGCGCCCGCCGCCTCAGCGGTCCTTTCCTTCCTCAGACGTCTCGGCAGGCGCCCGCTTCATTCCCAGGAGCGCCCTCACTTCCGGACGCCGTCGCAGGAGCTTGAGATCGTCGTCGTCGCGCCCCAGTACCTGCACCCGCCGGGCGTCCACTTCGACCGCCCGGCGCAGATAGGCAATCGCCTCGGCTGGCCGATCGGCCAGCGCCGCCGTCGAGGCGGCATTGTAGAGAGCGTCGACGAACCGCGGATCGGCCGCGATGGCGCGGTCGAACTCGCGCCGGGCAGCGTCGAGCTCGCCCGCCGAGTAGTCCGCGTATCCGTGCGCGTGGTGGATCTCGGCCTCGCCGCGGGCGAGCGACCCTCGCCGCAGGCCCACCGCGCGCCGCAGCGGCTGCCCGTCGGCCACCGAGCCCGACAAGAGCCAGACCGTGCCGTGCCAGAGCCACAGGTCTCCCTCGATGGGCGTCCCCGCGATCGGCTGCCGCGCGAGCTCTACCTCGTCGCCACCCGCGTCGCCGCCGGGCCGTTCGCCGAGCAGCAACGCGAACGCGCGCGGCTCGCCGGAGGTCAGCGCGGTGCGCAGCAGAAGCGGCAAAGACCCGGCGCCCGCGGCGCCCGTGATCGGCCAGCGCCGCTTGCCAGGCTCCGCCGCGGCCGGCGCCCGCGCCGCAAATCCCGCCGACGCCGCCGCCGACTTCGCGTCGGGCCACTCATCGGCGGCGATGCCGGCGAGCAACGGCAACGGTCGCCGGCCTTCGGCGCGGAGCCTCCGTGCCGCCGCGCGGGCCGTGCTTTCCGGCGCCGCCGCCAGGCGGCGGGTCTCGCCTCCGCCGGCGTCGAAAGCGAGCAGATCCAGGCGCGGAGGCGCGCCTTCGGCGTCGATCAGCTGCACCGCCGCGGCGCTGCCGTCGGGCGCCAGGCCGACGAGCGCCTGCTCCTGCAAGAGGGGCTCCCCGGCGCGAAACGGCGCGGTGAGAGGCGGGCGCTGCCAATCGGCGCACGCACACAGGAAGAGGAGGCAGCAAAGCACGCTGGAGCGCACGGCCGGGGTGTTTACCACCCATGGACGCGAAAGCGGACCTCGGATGGCTTTGGCGCCCCTCGCGTGTTACCTCCACGGCGCATGCAGAGCCGCTGGGCCCTCCTCGATCCATTGCGGGCCCGCCTCGCCGACGAGCAGGGAACCCTTTCCAGGCCGGGAGCGATGCGGGTGGCGCTCTGCTATCCCAGCCCGTACCACGTCGGGATGAGCTCGCTCGGGTTCCAGACCATCTATCGGGAGATCAATGAGCATGAGGGATGCGCGGCGGAACGCGCCTTCCTTCCCGACGACGTGGATGGGCATCGCGCCGCGCGCGTCCCGGTGTGCACGGTCGAGACGCAGCGCCCGATCGGGGAGTTCGCCGCGCTCGCATTCTCCATCAGCTACGAGCTGGAGCTGCCCGGTCTCTTCGAGATGCTCGAGCTGTCCGGCTTGCCCGTGCGCGCGTCCGAGCGGAACGCCTCCCATCCGCTCGTGGTCTGCGGCGGACCGCTCACGTTCTCGAACCCCGTCCCGCTCGCGCCGTTCGCCGACCTGGTGGTGCTCGGCGAGTCGGAGGACCTGGTCCACGAGCTGTGCGAGGAGCTGCGCGGCGGAGCCGGCAAGCTGGAGGTGATCGGACGGCTGGCGCGCCGGCCCGGCTTCTGGGCCCCGGCTCTTCAGGGTTCCGCGCCGCCGGTGGTCAAGGCGGGCGACGACCGGCTGCCGGCGCGGTCGCAGATCGTCACGCCGCACACCGAGCTGCGGAACATGTTCCTCATCGAGCCGGAGCGCGGGTGCTCGCGAGGTTGCACCTACTGCGTGATGCGCCGGACCACCAACGGCGGAATGCGGACAGTGCCGCCGGAGCGCGTGCTCGAGCTGATCCCCGGGGGCGCGCGGCGCGTCGGCCTGGTGGGCGCGGCCGTCACCGATCATCCGCGCATCGTCGAGCTGGTGCGGGCGCTGGTCGACGGCGGGCGCCAGGTGGGCATCTCCAGCTTGCGCGCGGACCGGCTGTGCGCGCGTCCGGAGCTCGTGGCGCTGCTCGCCCGCGCCGGAGCAAGGACGCTGACGACGGCGGCGGACGGCGCGAGCGAGCGGCTGCGCAAGGCGCTCGACCGCCGCACCACCGCGGCGCAGCTCGTGCGCGTGGCGCAGCTGGCGCGCGAGGCGGGGCTGCGCCAGCTGAAGCTGTATCTGATGGTCGGCCTGCCGGGCGAGACGGACGACGACCTCGCCGAGCTGGCCCTTCTCGCAGCGGAGATCTCGCGCATCCTGCCGCTCTCGTTCGGCTGCGCGCCATTCGTCTCGAAGCGCAACACGCCGATGGACGGAGCGCCGTACGCGGGCGTTGTGGAGGTGGAGGCGAAGCTCGCCTTCCTCCGCTCGCGCCTGCGCGGGAGGGCGGAGATCCGGCCGACGAGCGCGCGTTGGGCGTGGGTCGAGTACATGCTCGCGCAAGGCGGCCCCGAGGCCGGGCTCGCGGCGGAGCAAGCCTGGCGAGCGGGAGGCTCGTTCGCGGCCTGGAAACGGGCCTTCGCGGAGCGCGAGGTGCGTCCGGTCCCGGCAACGCGCCCGCCGGACGGACGGACGCGGCTCCCGGCGCTGGCGCGCTGGCCGGTGGTCGCGACGGGCTGACGCGGCGCCGGCGACGCGGCTCAGCCCGTGCGCAGCTCGGTTGCGATGGTGCGGGCGGCCGAACGCGCCTCTTCGAGCTGGTCGGGCCTGAAGCTGATCGCGGCCACGGCGGGGTGGCCGCCGCCGCCGTATCGCTCGGCGATGCGCGCAAGGTTGTGGCGGCGCAGATCCTGCTTCCAGGGATTGGAGCCCAACGACACCTTGCTGCGGTTCGTCCCGCGGGTGACGGCGACCGTGTACACCGTCGAGGGATCGGCCGCGTAGGCGATGAACTTGTTCACGTTGTCGACGCCCAGGTCGGCGAGATCGTACTCGGCCACGCCGCGCTCGACGCGCAGGCGCTCGGTCACCGTCCGCACCACCTCGCGGTGCGCGGCGAGCAGCGGCGAGAGCGGCTGCAGCACCCAGCGCTCGCGCAGCACCTCCGAGAGAGGCCGCTCCGAGAGCTCGCGGATGAGGCGCGGGCACAGCTCCGGGTCCTTGCTGGCCTCGATCAAGAGCATGAGCTGCATCGCCGGCTCCGTCAGCTCGACCGCCGTCCTCGCGTCGGGGAACTGCGCTCCGTCGATCACCTCCGCCCAGTCGACGAGCTCGGTCAGCGGCGAGAAATCCCAGCCGAACCGATCGCGGCAGACGCGCGCGATGAACCGGGTGCAGCTCTTGGCGGCGGGGTCCCAGAACTTGCGGCCCGAGGAATCGGCCCGGAAATGCGCCTCGTCGTCCGGCGACTCGAACGCGCTCTGGTGGTGGTCGAACCACCAGGTGAGGCGCGGGTCCCGCGTGTACCGGAAGTCGACGACCGCGTTCTCCTCGCCTGGGAAGGAGTCGTCGCCGAAGAGCTGACCGGCGCGGTGCGCGAGCCCGCGCAAGGCGACGTGGTCCAAGGCGAGCCCCGGCTGCACCTTCTCCCGATAGAACCGGAGGAAGGTCGCCGAAGACGCGACTCCGTCGAAGCAATGATCGTGATAGCCGATCTGGAGAGCGGGGCGCGCCATCGACATCTCCCGGCGAGGGGGCGGAACCTAGCCGCCCCGCGCGAGCGGATGCAAGGTGACGAGCGCAACGACGCGCCCGCCGTGACGCAGTGCGGCCCGCCCTAGAGACGGGCCGCGGCGCGTCAAACCGAGCTGAGCTTCTCGCCAGATCGCTGCCGCCGCGCGGGGTCTTCTCGCTAGCGGTTCGCCGGCTTGGTTTCCGCCTGCGCTTCCTTCTTGGCCGCGGGAGGCGAGTCGGTCAGCTCAAGGTCGACGGTGAGCTGCACGTCGTCGCCCACCGCGACGCCGCCCGCCTCCAGCGCCTTGTTCCAGGTGAGCCCGAAATCCTTGCGGCTCAGCTTGCCGGTCGCCGTGGCGGCGTACAGGTTCGCGCCCTGCGCGCCCTTCACCGGACCGTTCAGGCCCTCTACGTCGAGGGTGACCGGCTTGGTGGCGCAGTGCATGGTGAGATCGCCCGTGACCTTGTACTTCTTGTCGCCAGCCTTCTCGACCTTGGTCGACTTGAAATTCATGTCCGGGCACTT
>JBJMQJ010000347.1:0-7771 GCA_045802765.1 Myxococcales bacterium | reverse complement strand
CTGGTCGGCCTCTTCCTCGGGCCCACCTACATCGAAGCGATGCGCCTCAAGCAGTACGGCGCGTCGAACGTCCGCGAGGACACGCCGGTGGCGCACCAGAAGAAGATCGGCACGCCGTCGATGGGCGGCGGGCTGATCCTCTGGGCGCTCCTGGTCGGAACCCTGCTCTTCGCCGACCTGACGAACCGGCTGGTCTGGGCCGCCCTGGTGTTCACCCTGGGCTACGGGCTGATCGGCTTCGCCGACGATTGGCTGAAGCTCACCAAGCGCAACTCGAAGGGCCTGCCCGGGCGCAAGAAGCTCCTCTGGCAGACGCTGATCTTCCTCGGCGTCATCGCGGTGCTCTTCGTCGACTGGAGGAGCGGGTTCCTCCACCCGCGCCTGCTGCTCGACACGCGCCTGTCGATCCCGTTCATCAAGGTGCGCACCTTCAGCCCCGTCCTGCCCTGGTGGCTCTACCTGCCGTTCGCGTTTGTCGTCATCGTCGGCACGAGCAACGCGGTGAACTTGACCGACGGGCTCGACGGGCTCGCCATCGGGCCCACCATCGTCAGCGCGCTCACCTTCCTCCTGCTCGCGTACCTCGCCGGGCTGGTGATCAAGGGATTCAACGTCGCCGACTACCTGCTCATCCCGCACATCGAGGGCGCCAGCGAGCTGGCCGTGTTCTGCGCGGCCATGGCCGGAGCCGGCATCAGCTTCCTCTGGTTCAACACGTACCCGGCGAGCGTCTTCATGGGCGACGTGGGCGCGCTCGCCATCGGCGGCGGCCTGGGCGTCCTCGCCGTGCTCACCAAGAACGAGGTGGACAGCGCCATCATCCACGGCGTCTTCTTCGTCGAGGCCCTGTCCGTCATGCTGCAGGTGTTCTGGTTCAAGCGCACGGGGCGGCGCATCTTCCGCATGGCGCCCTTGCACCATCACTTCGAGCTGCAAGGGTGGGCCGAGCCGAAGATCATCGTCCGCTTCTGGATCGTGTCCATCATGCTGGCGCTGGTCGGCCTCCTCTCCATCAAGCTGAGGTAACCGATGCGCCTCGCCGGACGCAGCGCGCTGGTCGTCGGGCTCGGCAAGAGCGGCGTGGCCGCCGCGCGCCTGCTCGCGACCCATGGCGCCCGCGTCGCCGTCGCCGACGACAAGGGTGTCGATGCGCTGGGCGACTCGCTGCGGCAGCTGGAGGGCGTCCCCCACGAGCGGCACCTGGGCGGAGTACGCGAGGAGGCGTTCCGCGGGCGCGACCTGGTGGTGGTGAGCCCGGGAGTGCCGCTCTCGACCCCGGCGATCGCGGCCGCGCGATCGGCCGGCGTCGAAGTGATCGGCGAGGTCGAGCTGGCCGCCCGGTTCGTCGAAGAGCCGATCGTCGGAATCACCGGAACCAACGGGAAGAGCACGACCACCGCGCTGACCGCGCACCTGCTCCGCGCGGCGGGAAAGAAGGTGTTCGCCGGCGGAAACCTGGGCGACGCGCTCTCCAATCGCGTGCTGTCCGGCGGCAAGCTGGACGCCACCGTGTGCGAGCTGTCGTCCTACCAGCTGGAGGGGATCGCCTCGCTGCGCTGCGCGGCGGCGGCGGCGCTGAACGTCACCCCCGTTCACCTCGACCGCTACCCATCGCTGACGGCGTACGCCGCGGCGAAGGAGCGCATCTTCGAGAACCAGCAGGCGGGCGACGCCGCGGTGCTCAACCTCGCCGATCCGCGCGTTGCCGCCATGCGCACGCCCGCCGGGGTGAAGCGGCGCGGATTCGACCCGCGCGGGCGGAATGCGGAGGCGGCCGGATTCCTGCGGGCAAAATCGGTGCTGGCGGTGGACGGCGCGGAGTACGACCTGCGCGCGCCGACGCTGCGCGGCGCCCACAATGCTGAGAACGCCCTCGCGGCGCTCCTGCTCGCGCGGCACCTGGGCGCGCCGCCGTGGGCGCTGCAGCAGGGGCTGGACACCTATCCCGGGCTGCCGCACCGCCTGGAGCCGGTCCGCACCCTCGACGGAGTGGAGTGGGTCAACGACTCGAAGGGCACCAATGTCGACAGCGTGGAGAAGTCCCTCTCCGCCTTCGAGGCCGGCGTGCTGCTCATCATGGGCGGACGCGGCAAGGGCGCGCCGTACCGGCCGCTGCGGGCGCTGTTCGCCGGCCGCGTCCGCGCGCTCCTCACCATCGGCGAGGACGCGCCGCGCATCGCCGAGGAGTTGGGAGACCTCGCGCCGGTCACCGCCTGCGGCGATCTGCGCACCGCCGTGGCGCAGGCGCGCAAGCTGGCGCGCCCCGGCGATGCGGTGCTGCTCTCGCCGGCCTGCGCGAGCTACGACCAGTTCCGGAACTTCGAGGACCGGGGCGACCAGTTCAAGGCGCTGGTGCGGGGGCTCTCGTGAGCGGCTCGGCCGCCATCCGCGTCGCGCACGCCCGCGATGCCTCCCCGCCGCTCCGGTACGACCCGATTTTGCTGGGCGCCGTGCTGCTCCTCACCATGCTGGGCGTGGTGATGGTCTACAGCGCCTCCGCCGTCTACGCAGGCGCGCGGCTGGGAGATGGTCTGTGGTTTTTCAAGCGCCAGCTCGCGGGCGCGGGCCTGGGTCTCTTCGCGCTGCTCGTCGCGATGCGCATCGGCTACCGGCGCCTGGAGAAGCTCGCCACGCCGCTGCTCCTCCTCGCCCTGCTCCTGCTGGTGCTCGTCCACGTGCCGGGATTGGGGCGCGCGGCGGGCGGGGCGCGGCGCTGGCTTTCCTTGGGGCCAGTGCAGTTCCAGCCCAGCGAGCTGGTCAAGCTGGCGCTGGTGCTGTGGCTCGCGCGCTCGCTCTCGCGCAGACAGGACCGCATCCGCATCTTCTCCGCCGGCCTCTTGCCGCACCTCCTCGTGCTCGGCATCGTCGCCACGCTGCTCCTCTCCGAGCCGGACTTCGGCACCACCGCCGTGATCGCGGCGCTCACCTTCGCGCTCCTCTTCATCGCCGGAGCGCGCATCGCGTACCTCGCCTGCGGAGCGGCGCTGGCCGTCCCGATCGCGGCCTTCCTGGTCTGGCACTCGCGCTACCGGCTGCAGCGCGTGCTCGCCTTCCTCGACCCGTGGGCCGACCCGCGCGGGCACGGCTACCAGGCAGTGGAGTCGCTCCTCGCCTTCGGCGCCGGCGGAACCGCGGGAGTGGGGCTCGGAGGGAGCCACCAGAAGCTGTTCTTCCTGCCCGCCGCGCACACCGATTTCATCCTCAGCATCGTCGGCGAGGAGCTGGGCTTCCTCGGCGTGTCCGCGGTGCTGCTCTTGTTCGCCGTGCTCGTCTGGCGCGGTCTCAAGGCGGCGCGGGCCGCTCCGGAGCCGTTCGGGTGCTACCTGGCGATCGGGTTGACGCTGCTCCTCGGCCTCGAGGCGCTCGTCAACGCGGGGATGGCGCTCTCGCTCCTTCCCACCAAGGGAATGGCGCTGCCCTTCCTGTCGTACGGGATGAGCAGCGCGGTTGCTTCGCTGCTCGCCGCGGGCATCCTGCTTTCGGTGAGCGGCGCAGGCTCGCGCGCCTTCGGGGCGGCGCGATGAGGATGCTGATTGCCGGCGGCGGCACCGGAGGCCATCTCTTCCCCGGGCTGGCGCTCGCCGAAGAGGTGAAGACGCGCCACCCCCGCAACGAGGTGCTCTTCGTCGGCACGCCGCGCGGGCTCGAGACGCGCATCGTCCCGCGGAACGGGTTCCCGCTCGAGTTGGTCGACGTAGGGCCGCTCAAGCGGCAGGGAACCTCCGGCACGCTGCGCGGCCTGGGGCGCCTTCCCCGCGCCCTCTGGCAGTCGCGCCGCATCCTGCGCAGGTTCGATCCCGACGTGGTGGTGGGAGTCGGCGGGTACGCCAGCGGTCCGGTGGTGATGGCGGCGTGGATGATGCGCATCCCCACCGCGGTGCAGGAGCAGAACGCCTTGCCCGGGTTCACCAACCGGACCCTGGGCCACTTCGCCCGCGCCTGCTTCATCGCCTTCGACGAGGCGCGGGACGGGTTCCCGGCCCGGCGGACCCACCTCCTGGGGAACCCCATCCGGCGCGCGTTTCTGGACAACTACCTGCACTCGAAGGAACCTTCGGGGGAGCGCCTGTCGATCCTCGTCACGGGCGGCTCGCAGGGCGCGCACGTGCTGAACCTCCGCGTGGCGGAGGCGCTCGAGCTGCTCGCGCCGGCGCTCGGGCGGCGGCTCTCGGTCGTGCACCAGACCGGCGAGAAGGACCTGCCGGAGATCGCCGGCCGTTACCAGAGGTTGAAGGAGAGCGGATTGGACGCCCGCGCGGCCGCGTTCATCGACGACATGGCCAACGCGTACGCGCAGGCGGACCTGCTCGTCTGCCGCGCCGGCGCCACCACCATCGCCGAGCTGACCGTCTGCAAGAAGCCGGCGATCCTGGTCCCCTTCCCCTACGCGGCCGACGACCACCAGACGGTCACCGCGCGTAGCCTGGTGATGAACGGCGCGGCGATCCTCCTGCCCGAGCGCGACCTGACGGGCGAGAAGCTCGCCGGCGAGCTGCGCGGGCTCCTCGAAGACCGCGAGCGCCTGCGGCGGATGGCGCGGCAGAGCGGGCTCTTGGGCCGGCCGGAGGCCGCCCGCGAGATCGCCGAGGTGTGCGTCTCGCTGTGCGCGCGCCGGCTGGTCCGGGAAGGGCGCCACCTGCCGGCGCAGCGGGCGCCGGGAGCGCTCCCGCCCAGGGGGGGAGATCACTCTTGAACACATGCCTTTCAAGCCCCGTAAGCAAGTGGGGGACACCATCAAAACATTGCAAGCAAATGGGGGACACCATTTCCATTCCGTCCGCTCCGGCCTCATGGTGTCCCCTCCGCTTACTCTATTGATTATCGTGGATCGAATCGCGTATATTCCCGCGAAGGAAGGTGGAGGAGGGTGTTTCGCAACAAGAAGGTGAAGGTCCACTTCGTCGGCATCGGAGGGATCGGGATGAGCGGCATTGCGGAGCTCCTCTTGAACCTCGGGTACGGCGTGAGCGGATCCGACCTGAAGGAGAGCGAGATCACCCGCCGCCTGGCTTCGCTGGGCGGCAAAGTCGTGCTCGGCCACCGCGCCGAAAACGTCGGCGCCGACGTCGACGTGGTGGTCACCTCCAGCGCCGTCCGCCGGGCGACCAACCCCGAGGCGGTGGCGGCCCGCGCGCGCGGCATCCCGGTGATCCGCCGGGCGGAGATGCTCGCCGAGCTGATGCGCCTCAAGGACGCGGTGGCCATCGCCGGCTCGCACGGGAAGACCACCACCACCAGCCTCATCGCCACCGTGCTCGAGCACGCAGGCCTCCAGCCCACCGCGGTGGTGGGCGGTAAGCTCAACGCGTTCGGATCGAATGCACGCCTGGGAAAGGGCGAGTGGATCGTGGTGGAGGCGGACGAGTCGGACGGCTCCTTCCTCCACCTGACGCCCACCATCGCGGTGGTCACCAACGTCGATCCCGAGCATCTCGATCACTACGGCACGGCGGAGGCGCTGCAGCAGGCCTTCGTCGATTTCGCCGATCGCGTCCCGTTCTACGGCCTGGTGGTGCTCTGCCTCGACCACCCGACGGTGCAGCACCTCATCCCGCGGCTCTCCAAGCGGCACGTGACCTACGGGATCTCGCCCCAGGCCGACTGGCGCGCCGACGAGGTGAAGCTCTCCGCCTTCAGCGCCCGGTTCGCCGTCTGGCACCGCGGCAAGCGGCTGGGCGAGGTCGGCCTCAAGATGGTGGGCGCGCACAACGTCCTCAATGCGCTGGCCGCCTGCGCGGTGGCCCACGAGCTCGGCATTCCGTTCGAGCGGACGGCCGAGGCGCTGGGCGAGTTCGCCGGCGTGCAACGGCGCTTTACCGTGCGGGGCGAGGCGAACGGCGTCCTGGTGGTCGACGACTACGGTCACCACCCCGCGGAGATCCGCGCAACACTTGCGGGAGCGCGGGCGTCGTTCCCGCAGCGGCGGATCGTCTGCGCCTTCCAGCCCCACCGCTACACCCGCACCCGCGACCTGATGGGCGACTTCGCCACCGCCTTCAACGATGCGGACGTCCTGGTGTTGGGCGACATCTACGCCGCCGGCGAGGAGCCGATCGCCGGAGTGTCGGGGGAGAAGCTGCACGCCGCAGTGCGCGCGTGCGGCCACCGCGACGCAGCCTTCGTGCCGGATCGGGCCGCGCTGGCGCCGGCGCTGCGCGCGCGGGTGCGGACCGGCGATCTCGTCTTGACCCTCGGCGCGGGCGACGTCACCCACGTCGGCGAGGAGCTTCTCGCGCTCCTCGGCGGCGGAGGCCATGCATGATCGAGCTGGTCTCCGCCCTCAAGCGCGCCTCGCGCGGCGAGGTGCTGCGCGACGTCCCGCTCGCGCCGCGCACCAGCGTACGCGTGGGCGGCGCGGCCCAGCTGTGGGTCCGTCCGCGCGATCCCGAGTCGCTGGTCGCGGTCCTCGGCGTCCTCTGCGACGCGGGTGTCCCCTGGTTCGCGCTGGGCGGAGGAGCGAACACGGTGGTCGGCGACGGCGGCGTCGAGGGCGCCGTCCTGAAGCTCGCTCCCGACTTCGCTCACGAGCAGGTCGAGGAAGGCGGCGATCACGCGCTGCTCACGCTGGGCGCGGGCGCGCCGATCGCGCGCTTCGTCTCGCTGGCGCGCGAGCAGCGCGCCGTAGGGGTTGCCTGGGCCGCAGGCATTCCGGGCACCGTGGGCGGCATGGTGACCATGAACGCCGGCACGGCGACGGGGGCGGCTGCCGACCACCTCGAAGCCGTCGAAGTCGCCACCCCGGACGGGCTGCGCTGGCTTTCCGCGGCCGACCTGCGTCTCTCGTACCGCCACTGCGAGCTGCCCGAAGGAGCGGTGCTGACCCGCGCGCGCTGCCGCGTGCGCCGCGGCGCCGAGCCCGACGTCCAGGAGGACTCGCGGGCGGCCAAGGCCGACGTGGATCGCCGCCGCGCCACCCAGCCCTTGTCGCTACCGAACTCCGGTTCGGTCTTCGTCAATCCGCGCGGCGATTTCGCCGGGCGGCTGATCGAGCAGGCGGGGCTGAAAGGCGAGCGCCGGGGCGGCGCCCAGATCAGCGACAAACACGCCAACTTCATCGTCAACCTGGGCGACGCCACCGCCGCCGACGTGGTCGAGCTGATTGCGCTGGCCCGGGCCAAGGTGCTGGCAGCGACGGGCATCGAGCTGCAACCCGAGGTCCGCCTGGTGGGCACCTTCCGGCCATCGCTGCCGGAGGAGCTTTCGCGCCACCACTTCGTTCCCGTGCTCCGCAGGAGGACAGCATGAAATGGTGTCCCCCAACGGCCGTTTGCGTTCCGTTCCGCCCCCAGCGCGCCGCCGCCGCGCGACGCATCGTCGCGGCCGCTCCGTCGGGATCGCGTTCCGCCGCCGCGGCGCTGGGACGCACCGCGCTGGCCATGCTGCTGTCGGCGGCCCTCTCCGCCGGCGCCTGGCAGGCGTTCCGCTGGTCCACGACGACTCCGCTGTTCTCCCTTCGCGAGGTGCGCTTCTCGGGGCTGTCCCACGCGGCGGAGGCGGACCTGCTCGCGCGCAGCGGGCTCCACCCCGGCGCGAATCTCATGACCATCGATCTCGCCGCCGCCGCCCGCGCCATGGAGTCCCATCCATGGGTCGTATCGGCCCGCCTGTCGCGCAGCCTGCCCGCCACGGTGATCGCGGAGATCGCCGAGCATCGGCCGGTCGCGCAGGTGCAGCTGGGCGGCCTCTACCTCCTGGACGACGAGGGGCGCGTGTTCAAGCGGGCCGGTCCCGAGGATGGCGTCGACCTGCCGCTGGTCACCGGGCTCTCGCG
>JBJMQJ010000346.1:0-21318 GCA_045802765.1 Myxococcales bacterium | reverse complement strand
CGAGATCATGGCCGGGAACATCCTCGGCCAGGGCTACATCGCGGGGTTCGGCATGACCATCGGGACCATCTTCGGCCGGATCGCCGGAAGGAAGGCGGCGGCGCATGCCGCTCACTGACCTGTTCGCCGAAGGCGAACGCATCATGGTGATCTGCAACGCGTGCCGCTATTGCGAAGGCCATTGCGCGGTCTTCCCCGCGATGGAGCTGCGCACGACGTTTCCGAAGGAGGAGCTGGCTTACCTGGCGAACCTCTGCCACGACTGCGGATCTTGCTACCACCATTGCCAATACGCGCCGCCGCACGAGTTCGCGGTCAACGTGCCGAAGACGTTCAAGGAGATCCGCGAGCACACCTATGGCGAGCACGCCTGGCCTCGCGCGTTCGCCGCCGCCTTCACGCGCAACGGCGTCGCGACCGCCCTCATCGCGGCGGCGAGCCTCGCCCTTGTTGCCGTCCTGGCCGGCGTCTTCGCGCGAGCGTACTTCTCGCCGCACGCAGGCGCGGGCGCCTTCTACGCCATCCTGCCCCACGACGCGATGATCGGTCTCTTCGGCGCCGTCTGGGTCTACGTGCTCGTGGCTTGGACGGCCGGCTTCCGGCGCTTCTGGCGCGAGAGCGGAGCTCGCGCGCGGATCGGCCTGCGCGACTACTGGCGCGCGACGATCGACGTCCTCTCGCTCCGCTACCTCGGCGGAGGAGGCGGCGGCTGCACGTACCCTCGCGAGGCGCCCTCGCATGCGCGACGCGCCTTCCATCATCTGACCTACTATGGGTTCCTGCTCTGCCTCGCCTCGACGACGGTCGCGGCGATCTACGACAACTACCTCGGCTGGAGGGCCCCCTACCCGCTCTCCAGCGCGCCGGTGGTCCTAGGGATGGCCGGAGGCATCGGGCTGCTCCTCGGCCCCGCGGGCCTGTTCCTGCTGAAGCTGCGCAGCGACCCTTTGCCGAACCCGCGCAGGCGCTTGGTCATGGACGTCGCGTTCCTCTTGCTGCTCTTCCTCACCAGCGCGTCGGGCTTCCTCCTCCTCGCCTTGCGCTCGACCGCGGCGATGGGCACGCTGCTCACCGCGCATCTGGGTTTCGTGCTCGGCCTCTTCCTCACGCTGCCGTACGGGAAGTTCGTGCATTCGGTCTATCGATTCGCCGCCTTGCTGCGGTACGCCATCGAGAAGCCGCGGGCGCTGTGACAAACCGGGAGCACACTCGAATGCGAACGACGAACATCGCCCTCCTCGCCATCGCGCTCGGAGCCGCCGCTCCGGCGGGTGCGCAGACGGATCAAATCACCCTCGGCACGGCCTTGCAGCTCACCGGACGGTTGGCGAACACCGGCCGTTATTACGGCCACGGCTACCAGCTGGCGGTCGACAAGATCAACGAGAAGGGGGGCGTGACCGTCGCCGGGAAGAAGTACAAGGTCGCTTTGAAGATGCTGGACAGCCAGTCCGACGTGAACCTCGGCGTCCGGCAATACGTGCAGCTCGTCACTCAGGAGAAGGTGAGCTTCCTCCTCGGACCGTTCTCCTCGAACGACGCTCTCGACGATTCCTCGGTGGCGGAGAAGTACCAGGTTCCCATGGTGCAAGGCGGCGGCGCCTCGAGCCAGATCTTCAGCCGCGGGTACAAGTACATCTTCGGCACGCTGCCCCCGGCCGACGACTACTTCCACAGCACGATCCAGATGATGATGAAGCTGGACCCGAAGCCGAAGACGGTCGCCCTCGTCTGCGCCGACGATTCCTTCGACGTGTCGGTCGCGAACGGCACCCGCAAGCTCCTCAAGGCCGCCGGGCTGGAGGTCGTGGTGGACAAGCAATACCGCGAGAACGATTCCGAGTTCTCCTCCATCCTCTCGCTCGTCAAGTCGAAGAACCCGGACGTGCTCCTCTGGAGCGGGCACGAGCGGGAAGGGCTCAATTTCATCCGGCAGGCGAAGAGCCTGGCCATGAGCCCCAAGCTGCTCCATTCGTACACGGTCGGCGTGCCCACCGCCGACTTCCGCAAGGCGCTGGGAAAGGACGCCGAGTACGCGTTCGGCATGACGCCTTGGCTCCCGGAGAAGCAGCTGAAGGACGACTGGTTCGGTGACGCGGAAGCGTTCGCGGACGAGTACCAGCAGAGGTTCGGGTACGCGCCCGACTACCACGCCGCGTCGGCGGTCGCGGACGTGGAGGTCTTTGCCAAGGCGATCGCGGCTGCGGGCTCGCTCGAGCCCGCGAAGGTGCGCGACGCCATCGCCACGATCGAGTTCCACAGTCTCTTCGGCCACGTCAAGTTCCAGCCGAACGGGCAGATCTCCCTCGCCCAGACCGTGATCCAGATCCAGGACGGGAAGGTGGTGCCGATCTTCGCGGAGGACTTCCTGGGAAAGCCACGGTATCCGCTGCCGCCATGGGAACGACGCTGAGCCGCCTCGAGCTGCCGCCGGCCGGGATGGGGCGCCTCGTCGCCGGACTGCTCGCGCCGTATCGCGGTTGGGTGGCGGCGATCCTCGTTGCCACCGCGATCGAGACCGCGATGAGCCTCGCTGCGCCGTGGCCCCTCAAGATCATCCTCGACAACGTGATCGGCGCGCGCGAGCCGCCCGGCTGGCTGCGCCGGGTCGCGAGCTGGATGCCGGGCGAGGGCGTCATCCAGGTCGCGGCGGCGGCCGCCATCGCGACCGTGATCATCGCCGCGATCGGGGCGCTGGCTTCGTACGTCGACAGCTATTACACGGACAGCGTCGGGCAGTGGGTGGCCAACGATCTCCGCGTCCGCGTCTACGACCACCTGGAGCACTTCTCGCTCGCCTACTACGATACCCACCAGACCGGGACGCTGCTCAGCACGATCACGGACGACATTGCCACCATCCAGGCGTTCGCCTCGTCCACCACGCTCAGCATCCTCGTCGATCTGCTGACCATCCTCGGGATGCTGGGCTTGATGTTCTGGCTCAACTGGGATTTCGCGCTCGTCGCCGTGGGAGTGGCGCCGTTCCTCCTCTTTTTCGTCGCGCGGTTCAGGAGGGCCGTGAAGAGGGCGGCGCGCGAGGTGCGCCGCCGCGAGAGCGATGTCCTGAGCGTCGTACAGCAGGGGCTCGAGTCCGTGCGGGTAGTGAACGTCTTCGGGCGGCAGGACTTCGAGGAGAAGCACCTGGTCGAGGCGAGCCGGGCGGCGGTCCAGGCCTCGCTCAAGGCAAGGCGCGTGAAGTCGCTGCTTTCGCCGATCGTCACGGTAATCGTCTCCCTCTGCACGGCATTCGTCCTCTGGCGAGGCGCGTCGCTCGTCCTCGCCTCGGCGATGACCGCCGGGTCGCTCACGGTGTTCCTCTCCTACCTCGGCAAGTTCTTCAAGCCCGTCCAGGACCTGGCGAAGATGAGCGGAAGCATCGCCCAGGCGGCGGTCGGCGTGGAGCGCGTCCGCGCAATCCTCGACATGGACATGAGCATTCCCGAGCGCCCGGACGCGCGCGACCCCGGAAGGCTCGAGGGTGCGGTCGAGTTCGATCACGTCGCCTTCGCCTACGATCCCGCGGTCCCCGTGCTGAAGGACGTGAGCTTCTCCATCGCCGCGGGCCAGTTCGTGGGAATGGTGGGAACCACGGGCGCGGGGAAGTCCACCGTGCTCAGCTTGATCCCCCGGCTGTACGACGCCACCGGTGGGAGCGTCCTCATCGACGGCGTCGACGTGCGCGAGTACCGGCTCCAGGAGCTGCGGGGGCAGATCGGGTTCGTGCTCCAGGACACCGTCCTCTTCCGCGGAACGGTGCGCGAGAACATCGCCTACGGGCGACCTGCCGCCACCGCCGCCGAGATCGTGGAAGCAGCGAAGCTCGCCAACGCCCACGAATTCGTCGCCCGGATGCCAGACGGATATGACACCGAGCTGGGCGAACGAGGCCTGACGCTCTCCGGCGGGCAGCGGCAGCGCATCGGGATCGCGCGCGCGCTCGTCCGCGACGCGCCCATCCTCATCCTCGACGAGCCGACGGCCGCGCTCGATTCCCAGTCGGAGAAGCTCGTCGTCGAGGCCCTCGAACGGCTGATGAAGGGCCGCACGGTGATCACGGTGACCCACCGCCTGAGCACCATTCGCGGCGTCGACAAGATCGTCGTCTTCAAGGACGGCGTCGTCGCGGAGCAAGGGACTCACGACGAGCTGCTGGCGCTCGGTGGAGTCTATGCCGAGCTGCACCGCATCCAGATCGAACCCGGTGCCGCCCCGACGGCGGCCAAGACTTCGCGCGCATAGCAGGAGCGTCGATGTCCTCCCGATCCCTCGTGGTGCTTCCTGACGACTCGGCAAAGCCCATCCTCCACGCGATCGAACGGGCGTCGAAGTCGCTCCGGGTGAAGATGTTCGTCTTCTCCGACCCCGCGCTGCTCAAGGCCGTGATCGCCGCCCGGCGGCGCGGCGTCGTCGTCCGCGTCATGCTGAACTCCGCCCGTCGCAGCGGCGAGGCCGACAACGACGAGACGCGCCAAAGGCTCACCAGCGCCGGCGTCGAGGTCGCCGACGGCAATCCCCAATTCGATCTCACGCACGAGAAGTCGATGGTGGTGGACGATGAAACCGCGTTCGTGAAGTCGCTCAACTGGACGACGAAGAACCTGACGGAGACTCGCGACTATGCGGTAGTCACCTCGCACGGGCGCGAGGTCCGCGAAATCGTCGCGTGCTTCGAGGCGGACTGGCGGCGGCAGCGATTCGATGCAAGCGCGGGCGTCCACCTCATCTGGTGCCCGGGCGGACGCGACCGGATCTCGCGCTTCATCGACGAGGCAAGGTCGACGCTCTTCGTCCAGAACGAGCGATGCCAGGACCCCATCGTCATCGAGCGCATGGTCCGCGCCGCCGGCCGAGGGGTGAAGGTCCACGTCATGGCGCGCCCGCCGCACACGCTCAAGAAAGAGAAGCTGCTCGAGGGCGTCGGCGGCTTGCGGATCCTGGACGACGTCGGGATCAAGGTGCGCAAGCTCAAGCGCGTCAGGCTCCACGGCAAGATGCTGCTCGCCGACGGTATGGCCGCGATCGTGGGCTCGATCAACCTCGCTCCAGGAAGTCTCGACGGACGTCGCGAGCTGGCGATCGAAGTGCGAGACGACGAGGTGGTGGAGCGGCTGCAAAGGATCGCCCACCACGACTGGAAGCATTCCCGCCCGCTCGATCTTTCCGACGAGGGGCTGCTGACGGATCTCGAGGATCGCGCCGAGGACGCGGAGAAGCTCGCCGTCGGCGTGCCGCGCGAAAGAGAAGAATGACGGACCTGCCGCGCCCCTGCGCGGGAACGCTGCGCGCCGCGGCGGATCGCAGGCACGCCTGGTCTGCGCTCATCGCGACGCTCTGGCTGGGCCTCGGGCAAGCTGCGGCGGGAAGCGAACCATCCGATACGCGAACGATCGTCCCAGGGGCGCGCTACGACGCCGGATGGCTGTCGCGCCTCGTCCTCGGCGAGCAATGGCGCGACCTTTGGACGACGCCCATCGAGGTGCCCGTCCTCGATCTGAAGACATTCGACGGAGGGCTGCGTCCCCAGCGCCGCGGCGGCGGCCTGCAGACGAGCAACATCCACCTGAAGAGCGGGAACGAACGCACCTGGGTCTTTCGCTCCGTCGACAAGGACGCGACCGGACTGCTCGATGCGGAGACGCGAGCTTCGGTCCTGGGGGACATCGTCCAGGACCTCACCAGCACCGTGCACCCCGGCGCCGCGCTGGTGGTCGCCCCGCTGCTCGAGGCGGCCGGCATCCTCCACGCCACGCCGCAGCTCGCAATCATGCCCGACGATCCCGCGCTCGGTGAGTTCCGGCAGTCGTTCGCAGGCATGCTCGGGCTCCTCGAGCAACGGATCGAGGACGACGTGGAAGGCGCCGACGAGATCGCCGATACGCTGCACCTGTTCGTCCGCCTGGAGAAGGGCAGAGAGGAGGAGATCGACGCCGCCAATTACCTGCGCGCGCGCCTCGTCGACCTGCTGGTCGGCGACTGGGATCGACACCTCGACCAGTGGCGTTGGGTCGGCTTCGCGGAAGGATACAGACACGTCTGGCGGCCGATTCCGCGCGACCGCGATCAGGCGTTCAGCCGGTTCGGAGGCGCGATTCCCGCGCTCGCCGAGTACTACACGAAGCAACTGGCCAGCTTCCACCAGAAGTATCCCGCGATCGACAAGCTCACGTTCTCCGGCCGGTTCACCGACCGCCGTTTCCTGGTGTGGTTGGGCGAGCAGGATTGGGAATCGGTGACGGCCGACGTGGTCGCGAGACTGACCGATGCGGTGATCGCGGATGCCGTTCGCCACCTCCCTGCCGCGATGTACGCGAAGGGCGGCGCGGAGCTCGAGCGGGTCCTGCGCGCGCGCCGCGACGGGCTCGCCGACGCCTCCCACGAATGTTACCGGATGCTCGCGGGTGAAGTGGATCTCCGAGCGGCCGAGGGGGAGACAATCATCGCCAGGCGCGGCTCGGGCGGGACCGTCGAGGTCACCACGCCCCGGTTCCACCGGACCTTCGTGCCTGACGAGACGAATGAGCTGCGGCTGTACACGCCGCGCGGCGGCCGCGTGCTCGTGGAGGGAAACGAAGGCGACGTCGCTGTCCGGACGGTGCCCGCCGACCCCCGCGATCCGGAGCCGACTCGAGAACGCTACGAAACGTTCCGTGACTGGGGACGAGATCTGCTCTTCTTCCCTGTCCTCTCGTACGATTCGACCCGTGGCGTCGTCCCCGGAGCGCGAGCGCAGCTGACGCGGTATGGCTTCGGCCTCGACCCCTTTTCCTCGCAACAGAGCTTCGCTGCCGCATGGGCGACGATGGTGAACCGCGCCAGGTTGGAATACGGCGGGGAGTTCCGCACGCGTTCGCCGCTGAGCGTACTCACGTACCTGTCGTACACGGGTATCGACATCGTGAGCTTCTTCGGACCGGGGAACGAGTCCGTGCGCGATCCCGCGTTGGCGGCGGCCGGGTTCTACAGCGTCCGTCAGGAGCACTTGACCGTCTTGCCCGGCCTCCAGGCGACGCTCGTGGGATCGCTCCGCGCGCACCTCGGAGCGGTCCTCGAGCACGTCTCGAGCGCCGGCAACGGCGCGACCGCGGCGAGCGGGCTGTACGGCTCGGCGGGGATGACGCTCGGGAGCGGCGAGGTGGGACTGACGCTAGACACGGTCAGCGGCGCGCTGACCGCGCGGCGCGGCTTCCGTCTTCGCATCACCGCCCGCCACACGCCCGCGGTGTTCGACAGCTCCAGCGCTTTCAGCAAGGTCCGCGCCGCCGCCGCGGGCGCCTTCGGAGGAACGCTGCTCACCGACGTATTCGTCGACCTGCAGATCGCGGCGGAGAAGAACTGGGGGCGGTATCCGTTCTTCGAGTCCGCGTTCCTGGGCGGAAGCGCGGTGGCATCGCCGCTCAACCTGACCGGCGCGTCCGCCGGCAGCGCTCTTCGCGGCTACGATGCGAACCGCTTCGCGGGCGACGCGTCCGTCGCGGGAAATCTCGAGCTGCGAGGCGCGCTCGGCAGGTTCCTCGCGCTCCTTCCGTTCCGCTACGGGGTCGTCGGGATCGCGGACGTGGGGCGCGTCTTCCTCGCCGGAGAAACGTCGTCCCGCTGGCACACGGGCGTGGGGGGCGGCCTCTGGTTGGCGGTGTCCGCCGCGGCCCAGACCTTCGAGCTCACCTCGTCGTTCAATGCCTTGGTCGTACGCTCCGACGAGGGGACCGCCTTCTACCTTTCCACCGGATACGGATTCTAAAAGCAACTACCATTCGGCTCAATGCCCGTGCGCCTTGCAGACGCCGTCGTCGCACTCGAGACCGGTGGCGCAGGCGGGCACGCACGACGCGGTTCCGCCCGGGCCGCCCGGCTCCATCTCGCCGTGAGGCTTGCAGACGCCGTCGTCGCACTCCTGCCCCGAAACGCAGACGGGATCGCAGATTCTCGCGCCCGCGTTCTCGACATGCGCCTTGCACACGCCGTCGTCGCACTCCTGGCCAGCGCCACAGGCCGGGCTGCACACCCTTCCGTGCTCCAGCTCGACCTCGATCTCGCCGAGCTGAGGCATGGTCGTCTTGTAGGCGCCGTGGTTGCGATCCTCGATCTCCACGTCGACGAGGTCGTCGTTACCGTCGTGCATCTTCACCCGGCCGTTCGAGTCGTCCACCCTGACGGAGAGCCGGGCCGGCTGCGCGAGCGCGAGGCCGTGCGGTTCCACCTCGATGCGGTCCGCGCGGCCTTGGTGCCGCGGCTCGGCCTCCCGGAGCGTCACCTGCGTGCTCTGCGTGAGCGCGCCGGCGGGAACGGTGAGGGTGGCCGCGCCGGCGGTCAGCGTGGCGCCGGCGGCGCCGACCGTCTGGGACGTCGATGGCTTGCTACTCGCCCCGCCGCAAGCGACGAGCGCGAACGAGGTGGCGAGAGCGATGACGATCCGGTTCGTGTACATTTGAAGCCTTCCGCGTCTCATCGACGCCCATCGAGGAACGAGCACGGCAACATGGCTGAGAGTGCTCCACAAGAACAGAGCTCCCTGGGTCCAAGTACCCCGAACGCGCACAGCAAGTGACAAGAATCCTCGCGCAGATGGCTTCGCGAGCTGGAACCAGCCTTGGGCGTGCTGAATCGAACACCGGCGTTGTGGCGCCGACAATCCCAGGCGGTAGGTCCTCATGCGCGGAAACCGACCGCGGCGAACGGTCATTTCTTCGGCAGGGTGACCTGGAACACCGTCCTCGCCTCGTCGCTGCTCATCTCGACGAAACCGCCGTGCGCTTCGACGATGCGCTTCACGATGTAGAGACCGAGGCCCACACCTCTCCGGTTCGCCTTGCTCCGTCGAAAGGGTTCGAAGAGATGCGCGCGGATCTCGTCGGGCACCGGCGGGCCCCGATTCAGCACCGTGAGCACCGCCCGCTCGCCGGAGTCGATCAACGACACTTCGACCGGTGTACGCCGGTCGCCGTGTTGCAGCGCGTTCCCGAGCAGATTGCGGAAAGCCTGGCGGAGCCGTTGGCCGTCCCATTGCCCGACGGCGTCGTCGCGCAAGTCGAACACGATGTCGCGGCCGGGATGCACGATCGAGGCGTCGGCGATGACCGATCGGCAGACCTCCGCGAGGGCCACCCTCGCTTGCTCGCAACCGGTCAATTGCGAGCGACCGAACTCCAGCAGATCGGCGACGATGTGCTGTGCCGCGCCGATCAGCGCATCGATGCGCGAGAGCATTTGCGGCGTTTCGCGTCCGTCTTTGCGGGCGATGCCGACGGCGAGGGCCATGGCACCGAGCGGATTGACGAGGTCGTGTGCCACCTCGGCGAGCCGGAACTCCCGCTCCTCGAGGGCGACCTTCTGTGCCG
Organism: Myxococcales bacterium; assembly: GCA_045802765.1. Taxonomy (GTDB): domain Bacteria; phylum Myxococcota; class Myxococcia; order Myxococcales; family 40CM-4-68-19; genus VBKO01. Next base: position 11,980 of record JBJMQJ010000346.1, on the reverse strand, counting down.
TGACGTCCTGTAGCGTGCCGACGATGCTCGCGAGCCCGCGCCCATCGCGCACGACGCGCCCGATCGCCGAAAGCCAACGCTCCCGCGCTCGAAGCTCGAGACCATATTCCCCGCCGTGCATCGCTCGCGCGATTGCCTCGCCGAAGCGCCTGCGGTCCTCCTGTGAAAGAGCATCCAAGGGCTCGTCGTTCGCCGCGATGCCGAGCAGCTCGTTGCACCGCGGCGAGCAGCGCCAGGTGGCCGTTGCAGGGGCGATCTCCCAGACTCCAAGCCCCGCGCAGCCCACCGCCAGCGCGGACACGTCCCAGCCCCAGTCCCTGGACAGCTCCGCTGCGTCCATCTGCTGCTCGATCATGCGCGCCTCAGCAGGCCCGTGCGCTGGAAGGCCGGAGATCTCGAGGAACGCCGGGCCGTCCCGAGCGTGCGGGACGGCCCGGAACGGCGATCTACTTCGAGGAGCTACCCGCGTCCGACGACGTGCTCGTGCTGGACGAATCCGGGCTGCCGGAGCTCTGCGCCGGAGACGTCGCCGTGCCATCGCCGCTCATGCCGGGCATGCTCGCGGAGCCATTGGACGGCTGATCCGCGCTGCTCGGCGCCGCCGGAGTCGTCGCACCGGTCGGACCGGTCGAGTCTCCAGTGGGATAGCCCGACTGCGTCCCCGGCGCCTGGCCGGTGGCGGACGACGCGGCGTTCGGGTCGGTTGCCGTGGTCGAGCCAGTGTCCGGGTTGGCCGCCGTCTGCGCACGCGCGGCGAATGACGACACCAGCGCTCCCGCCGCGAAGAATGGTACCAGTCTGCTTTTCAGGGTCATCGATGTGTCTCCTGGTTGTTCGAGCCGTACCGTAGGAGCCGCGGCGCGGGACCGCCATGATCCATTGGTATGTGGGCCGTTCGGATCGGCCGCCGGAGGTCTTAAGTCGTCGACGGCGGCTTGAGCTTTTCCGCCATCTTGACCAGCTCGGCGAGAGACCCGGCCTGCATCTTCCGCATCACCTGACCGCGCTGCACCTTCACGGTGATTTCGCTGGTCCCGAGATCCGATGCGACCTGCTTGTTCAAGAGTCCCGAAGTCACCAGGCCCATGACCTCGCGCTCGCGTGGGGTCAGCATGCCGTACCGCCTGCGCAGCTCGGCAAGCTCCTCCTGCCGTTGGCGCGTCGCGCGGTCGACATCCAAGGCGTGTTGGACGGCATCGAGGAGGTCCTGGTCGCGGAAGGGCTTGGTGAGGAACTCCACCGCACCCGACTTCATGGCCTTCACCGTCATCGGAATATCGCCGTGACCGGTGATGAAGATGATGGGCAGCCGGACGCCTGCTTCGACCAGGTCGTGCTGGACGTCGAGCCCGCTGACGCCGCGAAGCCTCACGTCCAGGACCAGGCAGCTCGGACCGTCAGGGCGGGACCTGCGGAGGAACTCGCGGGGGCTCTCGAAAGACTCGGACGGCAGCCCTGCCGATCTCAGCAAGCCCTGGATCGATACGCGCATCTGGGCATCGTCGTCGATGATGAACACCGTCGGAGCGCCCGCCGAGGTCATTGGCGGGCTTCCCCTTCGCTGGGCAGGGTGAACTGGAAGGTCGCGCCCCGCCCGGAATTGGCGGCGGCCCACAGCCGGCCGCCGTGCGATTCGATGATGGACCGGCTGATCGACAGACCCATGCCGGTGCCGTGGGGCTTGGTGGTGAAGAAGGCATTGAAGATCAGGTCGGCTTGCTGCGGAGGCAATCCGACGCCGGTATCGCTGACCGAGATGAGCAACTGACCACCGGCGGATCGCTCCGAGCGGATGGTCAGCTCGCCTTCGGCGCCGTCGTTTTTCATCGCTTCGATGCCGTTGAGCATGAGGTTCATGAACACCTGCTGCAGCTGCACGCGATCCGCCTTCACCCTGGGAAGCCCCAGGGTCAAGTCGGCGCGGATCGGAACCGAGTATCGGGTTGCCTCGCCGCGCAGCAGGACGATCATCTCTTGAATCACTTCGTTGACGTCCACCGCCTCGCGCGGCGTGGCGCCCTTCTTGAACAGCAAGCGGATCCGGCTGATGATGTCGGCCGCCCGCGTCCCGTCCTTGACCATCCTCACGGCAGCCTCGCGCGCCTCCTCGACATCCGGTCGGGGGCGCGTCAGCCAGCGCAGGCAGGCGTTGGCATCCGTGACCGCGGCGGCGATCGGCTGGTTGATCTCGTGCGCCAGCGAAGCAGTCAATTCGCCCATGGTGGTCACGCGGCTGAAGTGCGCGAGGTCGGCGTGGGCCTGCCGCAGCGCTTCCGAAGCGAGCATGTGGTCGGTGAGGTCGCGGACGATCACCAGCGCGGCCTCCACGCGGTCGGAGTCGGGCCGCAGAGGCGAATAGCTCAGCGCGAAGTACTGGCGGCCGCCGGTGCCGGCGAACCAGTCTGCGTAGCTGACGTCTTCTCCCGCGAAGCATCGGTCCAGATTCGGCTTGACCTTCTGCTCGAACGCCTCGGCGCCCACCAGGTCGGCGACGTGCATCCCGACCAGGTCCTCGGCCGGCATGCCCCACTTCCGCTCGAAGACCGGATTGACCCGCCGATACCTGTAGTCCCTGCCGACGATGGATACGCGGTCGGGCAAGCTCTCGAACACTTGCCCGGTCACGTATTCCGCCCGCTTGCGCTCGGTGATGTCCATGAACGTCACGAGCACGTTGTCGAGCCGGCCGGGCGGCGGCGGCAAGGTCATCGTGAGCAAGACGGTCAGCCTCTCCCCTTCGAGCGTCTGCAGGACGGTCTCGGCCGCGCAGGACGTCCGGCCCTCCGCGATGGCGATCAGCTCTTCGACGAAGACGTCGGTCGTCTCGGGCAAGAATACCCTGTGCAGCGAGACCAGGAGCTCGTCCTTGCTCTCCGCCGCGAACAGCTCGACCGTCGCGTCGTTCACGTCGACGATCCTCACCATCGCGATGGCCCGCTCGACGAATTCCGGATGCAAGGCACAGTACTCGCGGAAATCGCGCACGCCTCCGGCCTTGATCTCGTCGATCGCTTCCTTGATCCGCGAGAAGTCCTCCTCCCAGATGGACACCCCGGAAGACTGGAAGATGTATCGGTATCGCCGCTCGCTCTCGCGGACTTCCGCCTCTGCGCGCTTGCGCTCGGTGATGTCCTGGACGATGCCGAAGATGCGCTGCGGCGGTCGCGCGTCGTCCTTCCTCACGTCGCCCTGGCTGTGGACGGTCCTCTCCTGGCCGTCGGGCCGCACCACGCGGTATTCCACGTCGTAGCGCGGGCCGCCGCGCTCGGCCTCCGTCGTCGACCGCATCATCATCTGCCGATCGTCGGGATGGATGCGCTCCTGGAACCCGGCAAAGTCGACCGCGCCGTCGTGCGGCGACAGCCCGAAGATCCGGTAGGTCTCGTTGGACCAGGTGATGCGGTTCGACTCGAGGTCGCGTTCCCAGTAACCGACGTGCGCGATGCGTTGGGCCTCTTCCAGCCTGGCCTCGCTTTCTCGCAGGTTGCGAAACATGAGCAACGACGTCAGCGCATCGGCGAGCCTCCGCGCGATCTCCTGGAACAGCCGCTCCTCCTGCGGCGTCCAGACCCGCGGGTATGAGCATTGGTGCAGTCCGAACACGTACGGCTTGTCTGCCTTGGGATGGATGACCATCGAAATCTGGGACTGGATGCTGAACAGCTTCCCGACCTCTGCAGGCAGGCGATGTGCCGAGCCCGGACCGAATTGCACCGGAGCGCTGGAAGCCTTCATCGCCCGGAACAGCTCGGCGACCTCCGGGTGCATGGGCATCTCGCGCCCGAGGGCGAAGGCGCCGGGGAACTCCGGGCGGGTATGCTCCATCGGCACTTGCCACGACGGAGCCTCCGGATCGCAGGGGTACACCAGCCACGCGCGGTCGCACTCGAAGATCGAAAGCACCTCCTCGAGCACGTCGCTCATCATCTGCTCGAGGTCGTTCGTGCCTTGGATCGCCCGGTTGATCCTGTCCATGCTTTCCAGGAACCGCAGGTGCGCGTGGCGCTCCTCCTCCGCCCGCTTGCGCTCGGTGACGTCGACCATGACGCCGCGCACAGCGGCCGCGCGATCTCCTTGCACCACCACGGTCGCCAGATCTCGCACCCAGACGACCTCTCCAGAAGCGGCGATCATGCGATATTCGAAGTCGTGGGCGCGCTTCTCCGCGAGAGCGTTCTCGCGCGACCGCACCGCCCACTCCCGGTCGTCCGGGTGGAGACGGTCCGACCAGAAGGCTGCTTCGGACAACCAGGATTCCACCGGGTAGCCCAGGATGCGCTCGGCTTGCTTGCTGACGAACGAAAACCGGAAGCCGGGCGCATCCGCTTCCCAGACGATTCCCTCGACCGAGTTGACCAGATCGCTGAAGCGCTGTTGCGCCGCAACGGCTCCGGCGAGGGCCGCCCGTTCGCTCGTCAGCAATCGCTCCCGCTCGCCGTCGGCCCGCTTGCGGCCGCTGATGTCCTGGATCGTCCCGACGAATCCGGCAGGCCTTCCAGACTCGTCCTGCAAAGGCGCGCAGGAGACGGCGGCGTCGAATTCCACGCCGTCTTTGCGAAGCAGGCGGGTTTCGACGTTCGTCAGGTCCTCGCCTGCGCCCAGCCTTGCCGCGAGCCCACCCGGGTCGGACCGGCTCGTCTCGAGCAGGGAAACGGGACGGCCCGCGATCTCGTCCACCTTCCATCCGAGGATGCGCTCGAAGGCGGGATTGCAGCGCTGGACTGCTTGATCCGCGCCGAACAGCGCGATTCCGATCGGGGAGGAATCCAGGATCGTTTGCAACTCGGCGGTGGCCCGCCGCAATTCCGCGGTCCGTTCCGCCACTTTCGTCTCGAGCTCGCTCCGCGCTCGGCGCAGGCCCTGCTCCACTCGGGCGTTTTGAAATGCGGTTGCGGCGTGGTTCGCGGCCACCGAAAGCAGCAGCTGGTCGATCTCGCTGGGAAAGTCGGCGCGACCACAAGCCGCAGCCACCAGGCCGCCCTCGGCATTGACGCCGATGGGAATGAAGAGACCCCGGCATGGCGCGGTCCGGCCGCCGACGTTGGCGATGACTTCCTTGCGCGGCAACCGGTCGAGGGCGAGCTGCCGCTGCAGCCATTCCGGAAATGCCTTCCAGGCGCTTCCCCGCGACACCTCGACGGCGGCGCCGCCGATGGGATCGCACAGGCGGACGAAGGCGAAGTCGAGGCACAAAGATCCGATCAGCACGTCGGCGACGCCGGCGGCGATGTCGACCGGTGCCCTTCCTAGCCACGCCACCGGGATGGTGGAGACTGCCACCAGATCCCTGAGCGCCGTCCGCAGCCGGAAGATCTCAGCATCGGATTCCGTGTACATTCGGCTCGACATGCTTCAGCTCTCGCCGATCTCCCCGTCGCTCCCGGATCTCGAGCAGGAATTGGTCGGGAGGAACGAAGAACGGATTGTCGTGGAGCAGCCCGCCCATGATCACGACGGGGTGCGTGCGCATGATGTCCATCGCCACGGTGGAGCGGACCTTCGTCAGGTCGTACGCGCAAATCACCGGATCGTCGTACTTGGGAAGGACGTAGTTGATGCGCGTCTCGTATTCGAGCAGGTCGTCGACGCCGGGCTTGTCGAGCAGCGCCCACTCCATGTGCGCCACGAGCCGCGTGAGCGGGTACCCTCCTGCCGCTCCCGACTGGAGCACTTCTTCGATCAACGCCAGCATGGAGTCCTGGTCGAAGCGATCTCCGCGAAGGTAGTACTCCTGCCACGGCCGAACCTCGAGCTGGCCGGTACCCATTGCGCGCTCCACATCGATGCCTGCTCCCGCGAGCCGCTTCAGATGGTCGTCCCGCAGCTCGGGGTCCACGATGTGGAAAGCTCGTTCTCCCCCGTCGAGGCCGTCCTTGATGAACGAGCGTAGGACCCTGTGCTCCTCTTCGATGCTGTTGAAGAACGCGCAAAGGTGACGCTGCCGGCCGAGGATGCCGCCGGCAAACTCCAGCGAACGGTCGTTGGTTCCCATCGACGAGCTCCCTTCCGAAACGCGCCTTGCGCTTGCGGGCGGATCATAGCTCTTTCAGGGTGCTCCCGCTCGCTCGGGTCGATCGCGAAGGCGCGCGTTGCCGCCGCCGCGGGGCCGAACCACGGCAGCAGCAACACGGCGGAGAAGCGAGCAGGCACGTCAGGGGCCTTCCGAGTCGATCGGGTCTCCATACGAGTCCGGCGCTTGTTGATTCGATTCTTCCAGCGTCAGCAGGAAAGAGCCTACCGACCCGGAGCCGGAGACGGACCCCTTCATCGAGGCGCCGGAGAACGTGCCGTCGAAGACGCCCTGCCCTGGCAGTTCGAAGTGCACGCTGTTCTCGGTCACGCTCAGCGCCTGGAGCGGTGACGAGGCGCCATCGACCTGGAGCCTGCCCCGCCAGATGTCGCGATCTTCCGCCAAGCTGAGCGCGATCGGCTTCTGCACGTCATTCGTTTTGAGAATCCCATCCCACCGACCGGCAGGCGCGTCGTTCTGGGCGAATGCCGGCGCCCCGAGGCTTGCCACGGCGAGGAGGACGATGCCGAACCTGGAACGCATGATTTCTCCCTCTTGGAAAGTCGTGGACCGTCGCTGCCGTTGGTGCAAGCGTCGCGCCAGCGTGACTTCGCTTCCGCGCGTCGTTCGGCGTCGATTGGAGCGTTGCAGCTGATCCCCCGACGACAGGCGGTGTCGAAGAGTCGTGCAGAGATCGCAGCCCCTCGACCGGGCAAGGCTCCCCTCCAGACGCATCACAGATCGCGTTCAAAGAAAGTCGAGTTGGCGGAACGCCCTGATGCTCCTATGGTCGTGAGGGAAACGAGCGGCGCGCGAGCGCGCGGGTAGCCTCCCTGGGGGCCGTGAAGATGAGCGTGGCCATCCGGAATCGACTTGGAGCAGCGCATCGAGCCGCCTCGTCGACTCTGCGATATGGGCTGGCGATCGCGAGCGTCGCGCTGGCGTTGCTCGCCACGCTCGCGCTGAACCGCCCGGGGATTCGCGGCACACCGTTCATTCCCGCGATCATGGTGAGCGCCTGGTACGGTGGGGTCGGCCCGGGCCTGCTGGCCGTCGCCGTCTCCGTCGTGGCCATGGATTATTTCATCGTGGACCCGCCACACGCCTTCCGACCCGTCACGCTCGACGACGCTTGGTACCTGGTCGTCTTCACGGTCTCCGCACTGTTCGTCGCCTGGCTCACCGGGACGCAGCGACGCGCCAGGGCGGAGCTGCAAGACGCGCACGACGACTTGACGGCGAGGATCGACGATCTCGCGCTCGCGAACGAGCGGCTGCGGGCCGAGGTCGTCGAGCGCCGTCGGGTCGAGGCCGAGGTGTACAGACAGGCGAGCCTCCTCGATCTCACGCACGACTCCATCTTCGTGCGCGACCTCGACGACGTGATCACCTACTGGAACCGCGGCGCCGAGGAGCGGTATGGGTGGTCGAGGGCGGAGGCTGTCGGACGCGTCTCCCATCAGCTCACCCAGACGGCGTTCCCCGCACCGCTCCAGGAGATCGAGTCCGAGCTCCACCGGACCGGTCAATGGGAGGGAGAGCTCGTCCACACGACGCGCGACGGCACCCAGGTCGTGGTGGCGAGCCGCTGGTCCTTGCAGCGCGACGAGCAAGGGCGCCCGGCTGGCGTCCTGGAGACGAACAACGACGTCACCGAGCGCAAGCGCGCCGAGGAGGACGTGCGCGAGAGCGAGAGGAGGTATCGACGCATCTTCGAGACGGTGGGTGTCTCCATCTGGCAAGAAGACTTCGCTCAGCTCAAGGCGGCGATCGACGAGCTGAAGGCACGGGGCGTCCAGGATTTCCGCCAGCATCTCGCCGACCACCCGGAGTTCGTGCGCGAGGCCAGCTCGATGGTGAAGGTCGTCGACATCAACGATGTATCGGTCAAGCTGTTCGCGGCGGAGAGCAAGGATCACCTCCTCGCGTCCCTGGACAAGGTCGTCGTGCGCGGGACCCGGAAGACCTTTGCGGGCGCGCTCATCGCCATCGCCGAGGGGCGCACGTCGTTCGAGGCAGAGAGTGAGTTCAGGACCCTGAAGGGGGAGAAGCTCACGGTCCTGGTCGCGACGATTTTTCCACCGCCGCCCGCTCGTCTCGATTGCGTGCTCGTCACCCTCACCGACATCACCGAGCGCAAGCGCGCCGAATACCTGACCGCACACGTGTTCGAGGCCTCACCTGATGCCGTCTGCATCGTCGGGCGGGATTACCGGTGTCAGCGCGTCAACCCCGTCGCCGGGCGGATGTGGGGGATTCCCGCCGAGCGGGCCGCCGGCATGTACCTGGCCGATCTGGTGGAGCCGGGCGGCTTCGAGCAAAGGCTCAAGCCGGCATTGGACCGGTGCTTCGCCGGCGACGACGTCGGCTACGCTGCCTGGGTCGACACCAAGGGCCTCGGCCGGCGTTATGTGGCGGTCAGCTATTCGCCCCTGCGGCCGACCTCGGATCGCGTGGAGGCCGTGCTCGCCGTCGCCCGCGACCTCACCGAGCACATGGAGGCCTGGGAAGCGTTGCGGGAGGCACAAGCGGAGCTCGCGCGCGTCACCCGCGTGACCATGCTGGGAGAGATCACCGCCTCGATCGCGCACGAGGTCAACCAGCCGCTGGCGGCGGTCGTGACGAACGGCAATGCGTGCCGGCGCTGGCTGGCCGCCGACCCGCCGAACCTCGACGAGGCCCGCGAGGCGGCGCAGCGGGTGGTGAAGGACGGGGAGCGCGCCGGCCAGGTCGTCGCGCGCATTCGCGCCCTCGTGCGGCGAGGCACGACGGAGCGGAGCGCCCTCGACGTGAACGACGTCATCCGCGAATCGATCGGGTTCACGCGCGCCGAGCTGGAACGCTATAGCGTCGCGATCCGCACCGAGCTGAGCGACGGTCTTCCGGCGGTCCTCGGCGATCGGGTCCAGCTGCAGCAGGTGCTCGTGAACCTGATCCTCAACGCGCGCGATGCGATGGCCGACGCGAGGGACGTATCGGCCGAGTTGACGGTCGGATCGCGGCGCGAGGATTCGGGCGGCGTGCTGGTCGAGGTGAAGGATCGCGGTCGCGGGATCGACGCCGCGCAGGCGGAGCGGATCTTCGAAGCATTCTTCTCGACGAAGCCCACCGGCCTGGGGATGGGATTGTCCGTCAGCCGCTCGATCGTCGAGATGCACGGCGGGAGGATCTGGGCGGCGCCGAACGACGGTCGCGGCGCCACGATGCGCTTCACGCTACCTGCGGCTCCCCGACCCGCCTGAGCGGCCCACGCAACTCCTCCAGTTCGGGCCCCGTGTTGTCGAACGGTTGCGCAGGCTGTCCGGCGATTCGACAGCAAGGGACCAGCCCCGCCTGGACACGCCGGCTGGCGCCTCGCGCCTGACACTGTTGTACGCGCGGCGGCCGTTGGTCCGGATCCTGCTTTCAACCCGTGCAATGGCCGATACCGGCGAGTCGCCCGACCTCCTCGCATGCGACGAGACGCTGGCCGAGAGCGCGCGGAGCGGCAGCGGGGCAGCGTTCGCGTCGCTCGTGGCGCGGCACGGCGACGCGGTCTACGTCATCGCGAGAAACATGTGCGCCGCCGGTCGCGACGTCGAAGAGGTGCTCCAGCAGGCGTTCCTCTTGGCCTTTTGCGACCTAGAGTCCTTTCCGGCAGGCGCGAGGTTCACGACCTGGCTGTATGGAATCGCAATGAACGCCGCGCTGGCGCACGGGCAACGCGACCGCCGCGGCCGATCGATTTCGCTGGAGGAATTCCTGCCCGCCTGCGGTCGCGCGGGTGATCTCGCGCAAACCAGGGGCCGCTGGCCCGAGCTCGACGGCATCTCTCCGGAACGGCCCGAGCTCACCGGCCTCTTGCGTGAAGCGCTCGAAGCCATCGACGATCGCACCCGGGCTTCGTTCGTCTTGCTCGACCTCGTCCAGGCGCCCGTCGAGGAAGCGGCCGCCGTCCTGCAAACCTCGCCGCGGGCTGTGCAGCAAGACGCGCATCGCGCCCGTCTGATGCTTCGGGGCTTCATCGACGGCCTTTGAATTCAGGCCGGGATCACGCCGTACTTCTTCAACCGCTCGATGAGCGATCCGCGGTTCAGGCCCAAGCGGCGAGCGGCCTCCGACTGGTTGCCCCCTACTGCTGCCATCGTGCGCTGGATCAAGCTGCGCTCCACCGCGTCGAGCTGCTCGCGCAGGCTGAGCGTCGCCTCCGGCCCCTCGGCGTCGGCCGCGGGAACGGCCGAAGCCGCGGCAAATGCCTCGAGACCGATCTCGCCGCCCGTGCTGAGCGCCAGGATGCGCGCGACGGCGTTCTCCAGCTGGCGGACGTTTCCGGGCCAATCCATCCGCTGGAGCGCGTCGAGCAGCTCGGGCGCGAGCCGGACGGCTTGCATCCCGAACCGCTCGGCGTACCGGCGAGCAAATTCGGTGGCGAGGGCCGGGATGTCTTCCCGATGCTCGCGCAGCGGCGGCACGACCAGCTCGAGGACGGCGAGCCGGTAGTAGAGGTCCTCGCGGAAGCGGCCGGCGCGCACCTCCTCGGCGAGCGCGCGGTGGGTACACGCGACGACGCGCACATCGACCCGATCCACCCGGCCCGCGCCGACCGGCTGGATCTCGCCCTCTTGCAGCGCGCGCAGCAGCTTCGCTTGCACGGACAAGGGAAGCTCGCCGATCTCGTCGAGCACGAGCGTGCCGCCGTTCGCCTCCGCGAAGAATCCGCGGCGCGCCTGCACGGCGCCCGTGAACGCGCCGCGCGTGTGCCCGAACAGCTCCGCCTCCGCCAGGTCTCGCGGGATCGCGGCGCAGTTGAAGCGCACCAAGGGGCGCGCCGCCCGGTGGCTCTGGGCATGAACGAGCGAAGCGATCAGCTCCTTCCCCGTTCCCGTCTCCCCGCAGATGAGGAGCGTGATGTCCTTCGGCGCCACCCGCGAAATCGTCTCCAGCAGCCGGTGCATCGCGGGCCCGTCGCCGACGATGGAACGACCCAACACCTTCTCCGCGGTCAGGCGGCGATTCTGGACGCGCAGTGTCCTCGCCTCGAGCGCCCGGCCGACGACTAGGGCGAACTCGTCGCCGTCGAACGGCTTGGTCATGTAATCGTACGCGCCGCTCTTCATCGCTTGCACGGCCACCCGCTCCGAACCGTGCGCGGTGAGCAGGATCACCGGCAGCGATTCGTCGCGATCGTGGATCGCCTGGACGAGCTGTACGCCGTTCATCCCGGGCATGGCGAAGTCGGTGATCACCGCGTCGACGCCGTCGAGACGGTCGAGCGCTTCCTGGCCCGAGCGCGCGACGACCGTCTCCTGGCCATGCGACGCGAGAAGCCCCTTCACACTGAGGAGCATCCCGCTGTCGTCGTCGACTACGAGCACCCGCGACATCAACGGCCTCCAGCGATGCTCGACGGGAGTATAGGCACAGACCGAGCGCCGGCCGCTACTCGCCGTGGGGCACCGCGCGTAACGATCACGCGACCGATCCCAAGGTATATGGCCGCACCGGCGGTGCGCCTTAGGGTCGTTCGCATGACGGCCCTGGAAGTGCGCGCACCGAGGATGGAACCTTCGAGGCCAACGAGCAAGAGGGATCCGGCGCCCCGCATCGTCGGCGAGTCCGCTGCCATGCAGCGGTTGCTCCGCGTCGTGGCGCGCATCGGACCCAAGCACATCACCGTCCTGGTGCGCGGCGAGACGGGGACGGGGAAGGAACTGATCGCTTCGCTGGTCCACGCGTGCAGCACCCGCTCGTCGGCGCCCCTGGTGACGTTCAATTGCGCGGCAATTCCCGGCGAGCTCGCCGAGGCGGAGCTCTTCGGGCACGCCCGAGGCGCATTCACCGGGGCGGTCGAGGCCCGGCGGGGCTTCTTCGCGCAAGCCGACGGGGGAACGCTGGTGCTCGACGAGGTCGGCGAGCTTCCCGCGCCGGTGCAGGCGAAGCTGTTGCGCGTGTTGCAAGAAGGCGAGATCCAGCCGGTCGGCGCGGGGAAGG